>JAUPTR010000014.1 GCA_030917985.1 Pseudomonadota bacterium
TCACCCACTTGCACACGTTTCCCGGCGCTTTCGTGGATTTCACCGATGGCAAATTTTGGTTGTACCGTTTTTATTACTATAGTACCCAGCGGTTGTTCCGGTAATCCCAGCGGGATGTTGTTATCACCTGAAAAAACCGGTGTATTGCGATCTGGCGCAAACAGCGTCAGGCTGTCGCCGGGACGTAGATTTTGTTGTGTTCCAGCATCTATATATGCAGTTTTTCCCTCGACTTTAACAACTCGCGCATTGAGCGGCAGGCATGCGGCTGTTTCTTCCAATTGGTGCACCAGCGTATCAAGTACCTGATTGACCGTTTTTCCGAAGTCGGTGGAGTAGAAATTCTGTGATCCAAAGCTCTTGTCTCTGCCCACGGTAACTAAACCATCGGCTGTGCCTTGTGCCCGTAGTCGTTTGAGCAAAATACCGCTGTATCCGTCATAAAGCAGTATCTCGATTTCCAGGCGGCGGCTTGAAGCCTGATTCTGTAACCCAAAATTCCACGGTAGGCCTGGAATCTGGAATGCCGTGCTTTGATTGCCTCCGTTGTTTTCATTTTGCCAGCCCTGATTGAATTGGCTGCTGTGTCCGGTTGAGCCGCTGTCCGATTGCCAGCGTGAAAAAGGGCGCGTGCTGTGTGCGGTGATGCTAGCATCCAGCAAGCGGCCCACAGCCACGAACTGGCTATTGCTTGATTGAGCCAGGCGCTTAACCAAATCAGGATCGGCTTCGAAGCGTTGTGCCGCCTGAGGTGTGGTGAATAGTCCGCCCCGCGACACCGTTGTCGGCAGCAGCGCAGTACTTTGCTCCAGGCGCTGCATCAATTCGCGTGGCAAGCCATCCCAGGGATTGTCGATATCGCTTACGTGTTGCGGATTGGTGATTTGAAAATAGGCGCTGGCAATCGTTTTGCGATAGCGGCGCTGCGAATGAGTACTGGCGGTCGCGGCATCGGAGCCCTGAAAATCGGCGCTGATTTCAACATGATATTCTTGGGCGCGGATAAACTCGCGCACGATTCGATAGCTCAATGGTTCTTCTGGGGTTATTCGGGATTGATCCCGCCCTTGTTGGTTGCTGCCGTCGACACTTGCGCCTGCCTGCAGTCCGGCAGACCATAGTGCATTACGTATTGCCTTAGTGCGAGCTATTTGTGGGGTGCTACCTTCACTGGATGCTATGCCTTCAGCTATGATGGTGATGCCTAGTGCCGGAGTGCAGCAACAAAGCAAGAAAGTAAGGGCAATAGAGCGCACGATGTTTAATCAATCCGTGTAGTAGAACCCGGCGTTATGAGCGCAACCTGCCGTGACCGATCCCTTGATATTGCAGGAGCTACCGCTGCAGCCTCCATTTTCGCAGGCTAGGGCACCAATCATACGTTCGGCAAAACCGTCGGGCAACTCAATTTCCAGTTCGGTTTCATAGTTACCCTCCGCCATCGGTGTAACGCTGACTACGCGTGCGCCACGAACAAAGGCATCAACATAGACACGAAAGCTGTCCTGCTGAGCCACCATTGCGCCCACGGTGGTGTTGCCTTTGATTCTTACACCGTAAATCTGTTCGGCAATGGCCCGGTAGGCATCAACTTTTGATGCGCGCATGGCCATCAGGCGGCGCTGGCCTGCGGAGTAGCCTTCAAAACTACTTGAGGCTCCATAGCCAGTGGCGGTCAGCCTTATCGGTCGCGCCCCTGCATTTGCAGATGCGCAATTGCCCGCTTGCGAATTACATCCTTTGTTTTTATTTGATGTCGCTACTTTGCCTGCGAACAGGCCCAAGCTAGATGTTTCTGTGGTGCAGCCATTACCTGAGCAATCAGGGCGAGACGTTATTGATGTGGTGCCGAACATGGCGCCGGTCATCCGTGATCCATCGCATCCGCTGCCGCTGCAATTAGATTCCACGCTGAATGTAGTGCATCCGGATAGATATAGTGCCGCTATTGCGGTAACAAAGGCTTTGTACATGCTATTTCCTTGTCTGTTTATTGTGGGATCCCACGGCTTCTTTTGATGTCTTTAATTGTCTGTATCGGCTCACTGGTTCGATTCTTGAGTCTTTTTAAGTTAAACATTCGATATGAAGGCTAACCATATATTTTTAAACGATATTTGTCTTTGTGCCAAATTTGCCATAAGCCTTTGTTGCAAAAGGCAAAAGCCCGGTTTTTGCCTTGACCGGCTAGGTTTTTCTCTCTATAGTGGGAAATAGTGGGGGAAAGTGGTGAATTGTGGGATAAGATTCCGCCCCCGGATCGACACAGGGAAAAACGATGTTCAGTGGTGTCTCCACGCTCAATCTGGATGGAAAGGGAAGGCTTTCGGTGCCCTCGAAGCACCGCGACGCCCTTTTTGCCCAATGTGAGGGGCGCCTGATCGTGACTGTGGAGCCATCCGGCTGCCTGTTGATTTATCCAGAGCCGGAATGGGCGCCGATCTACGAAAAACTGAATGCGCTGACGGGGGCGCAGGCGGCCATCAAGCGCCTGATCATCGGTCATGCCGAAGACGTGCAGCTGGATAGTGCCGGCCGCTTGCTGATTTCGCCGCGCCTGCGCACGGTGGCCAAGCTGGATAAGGAAGTGGCGCTGGTGGGAATGGGTAGCAAGTTCGAGCTGTGGGATGCAGTCGAGTGGGACAGACGTACGGCTGCCACCATGGCGATCGATAGCGACGACCTGGCGGCACAGATGGAAGGTATCGCCCTGTGACAGCGGATGTGGCATTCAGCCACACCACGGTGTTGTTGCAAGAGGCGGTGAATGCGCTGGCGATCCGGCCGGATGGTGTCTACGTCGATGGTACGTTTGGCCGGGGTGGGCATAGTCGTCTGGTGTTGAGTCGTTTGGGGAGTGAAGGCCGCCTTTATTCCTTTGATAAAGATCCGCTGGCGATAAGCACTGCCGGGCAGATCAACGATCCGCGTTTCCAGATCGTGCATCAGGGTTTTGCCACCATGGAAGCCGCCTTGCGTGAACGCGGGGTAGAGGCAGTCGACGGAATTCTGCTGGATCTGGGTATTTCGTCACCGCAGATTGACGATGGTGCGCGTGGTTTCAGTTTTCGTTTTGATGCACCGCTGGACATGCGCATGGATACCACGCGTGGCCAGACTGCGGCGCAATGGCTGAACAGTGCCGACGAGGCCGATATTTACAGGGTGATCAAGGATTATGGCGAAGAGCGGTTTGCTAAACAGATTGCAAGAGCGATTGTTGCGCGCCGAGCGGAGCGGCCAATCGATACAACTCGACAGCTTGCCCAGCTCGTGGCGGAGAACGTCCGTAGTCGCGAACCGGGGCAGGATCCGGCGACGCGAAGCTTTCAAGCTATACGGATTTTCATCAATCAAGAGCTTGAGGAGTTATCGCTAGTGTTGCCGCAGGCGCTGCGCTTGCTGAAAACGAATGGCCGGCTGGCGGTGATCAGCTTTCATTCGCTGGAGGATCGCATCGTCAAGCGTTTCGTCAAGGACGCAGCGGAAAGTGACCATTTGCCGAGCAAGCTGCCGGTGCGTCAGTCGGAGCTGGCCGGTGCCAGGCTGAAGCTGATCGGCAAGCCGGTCAAGCCAGGCGAGGCGGAAGTCAGCAGCAACCCGCGCGCGCGCAGCGCCATCATGCGGATTGCAGAGAGGACGGCGGTGCCGTTGTGACCCGCCTGAATCTGTTGTTGCTGGCGATTCTGATTGCCTGCGCGCTGAGTGTGGTGACTTCACAACACAAGGCGCGCAAATTGTTTATTGAGCTGCAGAAAGCTCAGAAAAGCGCCAAACAACTCGATGTTGAGTGGGGCCGTCTGCAGCTGGAACTAAGTACATGGGCGATGCATTCGCGGATTGAGTCGATTGCATCGAAACAGTTGTCGATGCGGGTGCCGGATGCATCCCGCATTCAGGTGATGCCTGGACAAACCACTGCTGCACCGATACCGGCGCAGCCACAACCACAGCAGTAATAGCGGGCGGCAGGCTTAACGGCTTTGCCGTGCAGGAAAACATGTATACGGCCAACGCAAACAAGAATGTTCGCCTTCCGGAGTGGCGCAGCTACACGCTGATGGCCGCACTGGGGGTCGGCTTCGCTGCGTTGATCGGCCGTGCAGCCTATCTGCAGGGCTTTCACCGTGATTTTCTGCAGAATCAGGGTGAGGCCCGCTACAGCCGTGTGCTCAAGCTGCAGGCCAATCGCGGCATGATTCTCGACCGCAATGGCGAGCCGCTGGCGATCTCCACCCCGGTTCAGTCGGTGTGGGCCAGCCCGTCGGAAATGGAAGTGCCGCTGTCGAAACAGCAGGTGCAGACGCTGGCGAAAATGCTCGACGTCAAAGCCGACGAAATCCAGAAAAAACTCGCCGACAAGAAGCGCGACTTTGTTTTCCTCAAGCGCCAGATCCAGCCTGAGGTGGCAGATCAGGTGATTGCGCTCAAACTGCCGGGCATTTTCAAGCAGGAAGAATATCGCCGTTATTACCCGGCAGGCGAAGTGCTGGCACATGTGGTGGGTGCCACCGGCATTGATGACATGGGCCAGGAAGGCATTGAGCTGACCAAAAACAAGGTGCTCGCCGGCAAGGCCGGTAGCCGCCATGTGATCAAGGACCGCCGTGGTTACATCGTTGAAGATGTAACCAGCATCGTCAAGCCGCAGGATGGCGAGAATCTGACGCTGGCGATTGATCGCAAGATCCAGTATCTGGCGTATCGCGAGCTGAAGGCTGCAGTAGAGAAACATCGCGCCAAGGCAGGTTCGATTGTGGTGCTGGACGCAAAAACCGGCGAAGTGCTGGCGCTAGCCAATCAGCCTTCGTACAACCCCAACAATCGTGGCGCAATTGATCCGGCGCGCAAGCGCAACCGTGCGCTGACCGACATGTTCGAGCCGGGCTCCACGCTCAAGCCGTTTGCGGCTGCCGGAGCGCTTGAAGCCGGCACCTTCCGTCCCGATTCGCTGGTGGCAACCGGTGGCGGCACCATGGCCATTGGCCCGGCGCTGGTCCGCGATACGCATCCGCACGGCACGATTACCGTGGAACAGGTGATTCAGGTGTCGTCCAACGTTGGTGCCTCGAAGCTGGCGTTATCACTGGAGCCGGAATATTACTGGAAGCTGTTTACCAATGTCGGTTTTGGCCAGCCTCCGCACACCGGTTTTCCGGGTGAATCGCCGGGTCGGGTGCGGCCGTGGAAAACCTGGAAACCGATCGAACAGGCCACCATGTCCTACGGGCATGGCATTACCGTTTCTCTGATCCAGCTGGCGCGCTCTTACATGATTTTTACCAACGACGGTGAAATCAAGCCGGTGAGCTTTTTCAAGCAGGTGGCGCCGGCAGCCGGCCACAAGGTGATTTCAACCGAAACCTCGGTGGCCTTGCGCAAAATGATGCAGATGGTGGTGGGGCCGGGCGGCACCGCGCAACGGGCGCAGGTGATGGGCTACCACGTGGGCGGCAAGACCGGCACTGCACACAAGCAGGAACACGGCGGTTATGCGGCCAACAAATATATCGGTTCGTTTGTCGGCTTTGCGCCGGCCACCAGCCCGCGCCTGATCATTGCCGTGATGATCGACGAGCCTTCTGCCGGCCAGTATTACGGCGGCACCGTGGCTGCACCGGTGTTCGCCAACGTGATGACCGGCGCACTGCGCATTCTCGGCGTGCCGAATGACGCGCCGGTAGACAACATCGTGTTGCCGAATCCGACCGAGCCGGAAGTCAAAGAGGAGACGATGTAATGCGCGCTGTCTTTGATTTTCATGAACTGAACAAACTGGGTGTGGTGATCCGGCGTGTAGTCACCGACAGCCGCAAGGTGTTGCCGGGGGATGTTTTCCTGGCCTGCCGTGGCGAATATCTCGATGGCCGCAATTTCATTGCCCAGGCGATCACTGCCGGCGCGGCTGCGGTGTTGTGGGAGCAGGACGATTTCAGCTGGAACCCCGAGTGGCAGGTGCCGCATCTGGCGGTGCCCGGTTTGCGCTGGCTGGCCGGGCCGATTGCCGCGCATGTGCTGGGCGAACCCTCGCGGCAGATGCCGGTGATTGGCGTCACCGGCACCAACGGCAAAACCTCGATTACCCACTGGCTGGCGCAGGCATTGTCGGCGCTGGGGCGAAGCACTGCGGTGATCGGCACGGTGGGCAATGGTTTCTGGGGCCAACTGGAAGCAACAACCCATACCACCCCTGATCCGGTGTCGGTGCAGCAGAATCTGGCGGCATTCCGCGCTCAGGGTGCGCAGTGTGTGGCGATCGAAGTGTCGTCGCACGGGCTGGATCAGGGGCGGGTAAATGGCACACATTTCGAAGTGGCGGTGTTCACCAACCTCACCCGCGATCACCTCGACTACCACGGCGATATGGAAAGTTACGGCGAGGCCAAGGCCAAGCTGTTTGCCTGGCCGGCGCTGAAAACCGCAGTGATCAACGGCGACGATGAATTTGGCCGCACGCTGCTGGCGCAAACCCGCCATGCCGGCGTGTCCAGCTGGTCGTATGGTTTGCAGCAGGGCGATATTCATTGCCGCGAGCTGCAGATCAATCAGGATGGCATCAACATGCTGGTGGCCACGCCAGCCGGCGAAATCCGCATTGGCAGCCAGTTGCTGGGCGAATTCAACGCCTACAACCTGCTCGCCGCCTTGGGCGTGTTGCTGTCGCTGGATGTGCCCTTGGCTGACGCCGC
>JAUPTR010000122.1 GCA_030917985.1 Pseudomonadota bacterium
ACGCCCGGCAGGCGTTTCAGCTCATCCACCAGGTTGATGCTGGCGTAGTTGGAGAGAAACAGCGTGTCGTGGCTGCTATCCGGCGAGCCGACTGCCACCACCAGCAGAATGTCGTTGGATTTTTTCTGCACCGTTACACCGTTGCGGCGCACGTCTTCCGGCAGGCGTGGTTCGGCGATTTTCACCCGGTTGTTGACGTTGACCGTGGCGATGTCGATATCGGTGCCGACTTCAAAAGTGGCGGTAATCGACAACGTGCCGTCGGCAGACGAGGACGAGTTGAAGTAGATCAGCCCTTCGATGCCGTTGAGCTGCTCTTCAATCGGTGCCGCTACGGTTTTTGCCAGGGTTTCGGCGCTGGCACCGGGGTAGGCTGCGGTAATGGTGACGGTAGGCGGCGCGATTTCCGGATATTGCGAAATCGGCAATACGCGCGAGGCGACTATCCCTGCCAGCACGATGATGATCGAGATCACCGCGGCAAAAATCGGCCTTTTTACAAAAAAACTATGCATGCTTTATCTCCGCTCAGGCTTTGCCGGCTTGAGGTTTGCCAGCGTCAGGCCTGGCGCCGGCCGGCTGGATTTTCACCGGGGCGTCCGGGCGTACTTTCATCAGGTTGTCGGTAATGATCTTGTCGCCGGCTTTCAGGCCGCCGAGGATCACCCAATCCTTGCCCTGCCAGTCACCGGTTTGCACCGGGCGCGGCTGGGCCTTGCTGTCGGGCCCAACAACAAATACGAACTTGCCCTTGTCGCTGCTCAAGACTGCGGATTGCGGCACCAGGAATACGCCCTCACGCTCGCCGGTGATCAGCTTGACGCGAACAAACTGGCCCGGCAGCAGGCTGTTGTCCGGGTTGGCCAGCTCGGCACGCAATTGCAGGGTGCCCAGTTTCGGGTCGATGCTGCTGGCGGCAAAGTTGAGCTTGCCAGCCAGCGGCGCTTCGCCATCGGCGGTGACAATCTGCACCCCTCTGACGCTGGCCTTGTTGACCTGACGCTTGGGTAACCGGTCCAGCTCGTTGTCGGCAATGCTGAAGCGCACCCAGATCGGGTCGGTTTGCACAATGGTGGTCAGCAGGCTGTCAGCGCCGGTGCTCACCAGCGTGCCTTCGGATTTCTGCGCACGGCCGGTAATGCCGCTGATTGGTGCTGTCACCTGTGCATACGACAGGTTCAGCTCGGCATCGCGTACCCGCGCCTGCGCCGCCAGCAGCGTGGCCTTGGCTATTGCCGACGATGACACCATGTCGTCGTATTCTTTCTGGCTGATGGCGTTCTGCGTCAGCATGCCTTTCAGACGGGCGGTTTCGCGTATCGTCTGATCAACCCGTGCCTGTGCTTCGGCCTGGGTGGCGCGTGCCTGCGCCAAAGCAATCTCCAGCGGTGCCCGATCGATCTGGAACAGCTTTTGCCCGGCTACAACGCTGGCGCCTTCTTCATAGCTGCGTTGCAGCAGAATGCCGCCCACCCGTGCGCGCACTTCCACCTCTTTTGCGCCTTCAGTCTGGCCGACCACTTCGATGCTGGTCGTCACCCTGGTCGGTTGTGCTTCGATCACACTTACCGGAGCGGCCATGCCCGCCATGGCGCCGGGGCCGCCTTCTTTCGGCTTGTCGCCGCCGCAGGCGGCCAGCAGCAGGGCGCTGGTTGTGGCCAGCAGCAGATGTTTGACGGAGAAGCTGGATGGGTAGTGAGCAGGCATGGACATATCCCGGTTTGCGTTGAGGTTTGTCGATACTATACAATCATGAATGTATGTAAACAACCCCTGTGAAAATATGGTCAGAAAAACCAAGGCTGAGGCAGAGCAGACCCGGCAGCAGATTATCGATGCCGCGCGTGCCGTGTTTGCCGAAAAAGGTGTCAGCCGCACCACTATCGATACCATCGCCAAGGCCGCAGGGGTAACGCGCGGTGCGGTGTATTGGCATTTTGAAAACAAGGAGGCCTTGTTCCATGCCATGCGCGAGCAGGTGATGCTGCCCTTGCTGGATCAGTTCGACGATACCTTGTTCGGCGATCCCGGTGCCGATCCGCTGCAGACTGTGGAGGTCTTTTATCTGAGCATGTTTGCGGCACTCGAGAACGACAGCGTAATGCGCGAGATTTACGAAATCATGATTCTCAAGTGCGAGTTTGTTGATGAATTTGCGCCGGTACTGCAGGGCATGATTGGCCACTGCAGCGAGATCGTTACCAAACTGACACGTGTGTATGCGCGCGCCGCAGAGCTGGGGCAGTTGCGGCCGGGTGTTGAGCCGCAGGGGCTGGCACGGGATACCTATCTGTTTGTGGGTGGATTGATGAAGACCTGGCTGGCCGATCAGGAGAGCATCGTCATCCGCCCTTACACCCGCCAGCTGATCGCACAACATCTGCAGCTGCGGCGCAAGTGAGTGCGGCTACCTGAGATGCATAAATCAAGCTAAACAACGCATTATTCTCAAAAAAATGCCCGGTTTTTTTGCTCAAGTCACGGCGCAAACTGTCGATAGGCCAGAGACCATCACTCCGATCAGGTTAAGTGGCAGGCCGACATGGCGTTGCAAATCCAGACCAACATCCCCGCGTTGTTTGCACAACGCACGCTGGGGCAGACGAGCAATGAAACACAGAAAGTGATTCAGCGTCTGGGCACGGGTCTGCGCATCAATAATGCGCTGGACGATGCCGCACGCCTGTCGATTACGGAGCGCCTCACCGCCCAGATTCGTGGCAACAGTCAGGCAGTGCGCAATGTGAATGACGGCATTTCCATGGTGCAGGTGGCGGATGGGGCAATGGGTTCGCTCACCGGCATGATCCAGCGCATGCGCGAGCTGGCGGTGCAGGCCAATAATTCCACCTTGTCACTGTCCGACAAACAAGCCTTGCAGGGTGAGGTGAACCAGCTGCTGCAGGGCATCGACGATATTGCCTCGCAGACACAGTTCAATGGCGAAAAGGTGTTTTCGCAGAGTATTTCCAGCCTCGGTGGCCCGGTCAACGAACGCGCCGTGGTGGATGGCCTGAAGCTGGGCTGGCTGGAAGAGTCGGAAAAACGCATCAAGCAGTTTTTTGGCATCAAGGGTGATGGCGCCACGCTGACTGTGGATCTGACTTTTACCGACGGCGCCGGCAATACCGCCGCCTCGGTGTCCGGCACCGGTGGCGCCGGTGGCAAGGTCTACGACCAGAAGCTGAATATCGACATGGTGGACTTCACCCCGCCCAATCTGCCCGATGGTGGTACGGCGCCGTTCTACAACGACCGCATCATTGCCCACGAAATGGTGCACGCGGTGATGGGGAGAACGGTCAACATGACGTCGTTTGGCGCCACCCAGACCTGGTTCCTCGAAGGCTCGGCCGAGCTGATTCATGGTGCGGACGAACGACTCAAGGCAGATATCGCCGCCAGCGGGCTGGCTGCCGTGGTCAATTCTGCCGGCGGGGCCTGGGGTGGTGCCAGCCTGGATTATTCATCGGCCTACGCTGCCACCCGTTATCTGCATGACAAGCTGAAGGGCCTGGGGGTGGAAGGCGGCATCAAGGGGCTGATGGAAGAGCTGGCCAGCAGTGGTGCCAATTTCAATACGGCCCTGAACAGCGTTACCAA
>JAUPTR010000123.1 GCA_030917985.1 Pseudomonadota bacterium
GGGCAATCCGGAGCGGGCATGGTTTTGCGCAGACGGAAGGCGGTGCGTTGCAGGTTGGGCAGCAGCAGGTTGAGCCAGCGGCGGTAGTCGATGCCATTGTTTTCCGGCAGGTTGTAGAGCGCGACAAAGCAGAAGCGGGCTTCGTCCTGGCAGCGGAAGCCGTGTGCCAGCACGTTGTGCAGGCCGGCGGCGGCAAGTTGCTCGCGCCAGAGTTGGCTTGGGTGTTGCTGGATGAGTGGCTGCGGCAGCCAGCAGGCTTCCGGCCGGGCCAGCCATTGGCACAGCAAGGGGCTGTGGATCTGGCCGTCGGCATCGATCAGTTTGGCCTGATAGACGGCAGGCAGTTGTTGCAGCAGCGGTGCATCCACACGCGGCTGGCCGTTTTCGAGCGTGATCACACCGACGATTGCATACTGGCACGGAAACAGCGGCAACAGCCGGGTGTGGAACCAGCGCTGGAAGGCGGCGCTGTCGGCAATCTGCTCCAGCTCGTCCAGCGCATTCAGCAGCGCCAGGCTATGGCTGATTTCGGCGCGTAGCCATGTAGGGGTCTCGGCGGGAAGCCCGGCAAGCGTTATGTCTATGTCATGATGCATGGCCGCATGCTAAAGCCTTGCGGCGGGTGTTTCAAGCCGGTGTAGGTTGCCGGATACCCAAGGCAGGAATCGGCCCTGCCCTGCAGCCCGCTCTGGCATTGGCTTGCAGGCGAGGCTACGGGGCAATAGGGGCGGGGTTTGCAGCGATGTGTATCAACTGCGTTTGGTGCCGTAGCGGCGCAGCGTGGCTTTGTAGGTTTCGGTGAGTTTCTGGAATTTGCCGTTGTTGGGGTCGGCCTTGCGGATGCGTTCCAGGTATTCCTTGGTCAGCTGCATATAGCTGGCATGCCAGCCCTTGGTGTTGACGTAGGCGAGCAGTGCGTTGACGGCGTTGAGTGTGACATGGACATTGGCCGGCATATCGTTGACTGCCTGGATGAACAGCTGCACCGCGCCTTCCAGATCGCCGCTTTTGGCCATTGTCACCGCCTGGTTGTTGAGGTCGACGATATCCTGAGTGGTCTGGCTGATCAGCTGGCTGCCCAGATCCGGATTGCCCAGGGTGTCGAACAGGCCTTCCACCCTGGCCAGCAGATCCGGGTTTTCGTGGTTGTTCTTGAGGATTTTCTTTACCACCGCGCTTGCGGTGTCTTCACGCCCACCCTTGTAGCAGGCTTCGGCAAATTCCAGCGCGTATTGATCCGGCAATTTGTCGCCGAGTACGCCCAGCTGTTTCTCCGCCATGTCCAGCGCCAGTTTGGCGGCTACCGGGTCGCCCAGTTTCTGGCTGACGTTGGCTTCCATCACATACGACAGCATCGCCGCCTGCGGGTCTTGCTTGAAGTCGCGACGCACTTCCGAGACGGTTTGTTTCGCCGCATCGACGTCTCCTTTGTCCAGTTGCACTTTGCTCAGCTGGGCATAGTTGCCGGCATCGCGCCAGAATGAATATTTGGCAAGGGTGATGGTGTCGCGCAGCGCTTGTTCGGCGACGTCGTAATCTTTGTTCTTGTGTGCCACCTCGCCCAGCGTCTTTTGCCGGTTGACGATGGTGGGTGAGAGCCGCACTGCGTTTTGCAGAATGGCCTGGGCGGCGGCGTATTCAGCTTGTGCGGTATGGGTTTTGGCGAGCCAGTCGTAGGCTTCCATCACCTGCCCGTTGTTTTCCAGCACTTCCTTGAACAGCTGCTCGGCGGTGGCAAGGTTTTTCAGGTGAAATTCGGCTTTGCCCAGGCCCATTTTCGCCCATGGAATCGGCTTGGCCGCCAGTACGCCGGTATACACCTGCTTGGCCGCTGGATAATCGCCAATCATCAGCGATAGCCGGCCTTTCAGCTTCATGAAGTCCAGCGTGTATTCGTCACGGTTACGGATACGTTCGTTGCATTCCTCGATCGCCCGCAGATATTCGTTGTTGCGCATTGCCTCGTCGACACAGCGGAACTCCTGTTTCTTGCGGATGGCCTTGTCCAGGCGCTTGGACAGCGCCTCGCCGGTAAAGGGTTTCAGCAGGTAGTCGTCGGGCGCCTGTTCCACCGCGCCAATCACGTTCTGCGCGCGGCGCTCAGCGGTCACAATCATGAACACCGTGGATTGTTTGCACAGGTTGCGCTGTTTGATCTCTTCCAGCAGGTGCAGGCCGTCGGCCGAGTGCTCCAGATCATATTCGCTGAGGATGATGTCGATGTCGCTTTTCTGGATGCGACTCAGGGCATCGCCGATGCGTGTGGCGAATTCCACCTTGTTGGCGCCCATGCTCGACAGGGTCATGGTCATCGCGCCACGCATTTCCTTGGCCGGGTCAACCACCAGAAACAGTAAACGTGAATAATCCACCTGCACCGGCTGCCGGCGGGTGGATTCGGCATTACGCATGCCAAGTTCGGTGAGAGCGTTGATGGGGTTGGGATTGCTCACGGCTACATCGAGAATAATGTTCTTGCTTCAATGTAGCCGTAAATAGCCGGAAGTTCAGTCTCCGCTTATGCCGGCGTCAGTTTTGCATATTCCAGCATCAGCCATTTCACGCCTTCCGGGCCGAAATTGACCTGCACTCGGGCATCCGCGCCGCGCCCTTCGCAGTCGATGATCACGCCGGCGCCAAATTTCGGGTGCAACACGCTCTGGCCAATGCGCAGGCCGGTTTCACTGGCCTTGGGCTTGCTCCAGGCGGGGGCTGGCGGTGCTTTGGGCGCAGCAGGCGTGGCCTTGTTGATCCATTGCAGCAGCCCCTGCGGTAGCTCGTTGAAGAAACGCGAGGCGATGTTGTAACGCGTTTGGCCATGCAGCATGCGGCTTTGCGACAAGGTGAGATACAGCTTGCGCCGGGCACGGGTAATGGCGACGTACATCAGGCGCCGCTCCTCTTCCAATCCGCTCGGGTCCATCGCGCTGTTTTCGTGCGGAAACAATCCTTCTTCCAGGCCGCTGACAAATACTGTGTGAAACTCCAGGCCCTTGGCTGCATGCACCGTCATCAGCTGCAGTGCCGCCTGTCCGGCTTCGGCCTGATGGTCGCCGGCTTCCAGCGATGCATGGGCGAGAAAGCCGGTCAGGCTGCGGTCTTCGGCTTCGGCCAGATAATTGACGGCAGCGTTGGTCAGCTCGTTAAGGTTCTCCAGCCGATCTTCACCTTCTTTTTCTGCCTGGTAGTAGGCGCGCAGCCCGGAGTGGTCGAGCATGTGTTCCATGGTGTCCGGCAGCGTCATTTCGGCAGTTTCGCTGCGCAAGCGTTCGATCAGGCTGACAAAATTGGCCAGCGCCGCGCCCGATCGCCCGCCACCGCTGCAGGTGGCCTGCCACAGGCTGCAATGCGACAACCGCGCATTGCTCTGAATGCTTTCGATGGTGCGGGCACCAATGCCGCGGGTGGGGAAGTTGATCACCCGTAATAACGCACCATCGTCGTCGCTATTCGCCATCAGGCGCAGGTAGGCCAGCGCGTGTTTGATTTCCTGGCGTTCGAAAAAGCGCAGGCCGCCATATACCTTGTACGGCAGCCCGGCAGAAAACAGCGCGTGCTCGATGACGCGCGACTGGGCATTGGAGCGGTACAGCACCGCGATATCGTTGAGATGGATGCCCTCGCGTTGCAATTGCTTGACTTCGTCGACAATGAACTGCGCCTCGTCCAGATCGGCAAAGGCTTCATAGACTTTCAGCGGCTCGCCAGCGCCTTCCGCAGTCCACAGGTTTTTGCCAAGCCGTCCCTGATTGTTGCCGATCAATGCGTTGGCGGCATCGAGGATGTTGCCCTGCGAGCGATAATTCTGTTCCAGGCGGATCAGGTTTTTCACCTGATAGTCGCGTTCGAAGTCATACATATTGCCGACTCGGGCGCCACGGAAGGCATAAATCGACTGGTCGTCGTCACCCACCGCAAACACCGCATTGTTATGCCCGGCCAGCAAGCGCAGCCAGTCGTATTGCAGCTTGTTGGTGTCCTGGAATTCGTCTACCAGAATATGCTGGAAGCGTGCCTGGTAATGCTCGCGCAGCATTTCATTGCGCGACAGCAATTCGTAGCAACGTAGCAGCAGCTCGGCAAAATCCACTGCGCCTTCGCGCTGGCATTGCTGTTCATAAGCCGCATACAGCTCAATCAGTTTGCGGTTGAAATCATCGTAAGCCTGCACCTGATTTGCGCGCAGGCCGTTTTCCTTGTTGCCGTTGATGAAGTGCTGCAATTGTTTGGGCGGATATTTCTCGTCA
>JAUPTR010000124.1 GCA_030917985.1 Pseudomonadota bacterium
CAGCGACATGAACCACATCCTCGGGCTGGAGCTGGGCGCCAACGATTATCTGCTGAAAACCACCCCGCCCAGCGTGCTGCTGGCGCACATCCGCGCCCAGTTGCGGCAAGCCAGGGCGCAACAGCCCACCAACCCGGTGCTGGCCGCAAGCATCGATTCGCTGCTGGTGTTCGGCAAATTGCGCATCGATCAGGCCAACCGCGCGGTCGCACTGGATGGGCAGGCGATCAGCCTCTCCACTTCCGATTTCGACATGTTGTGGCTGCTCGCCAGCCACGCCGGCGAAATCCTCTCGCGTGACGATCTGCTGCAGAACCTGCGCGGCGTCAGCTACGACGGGCTGGATCGCAGCATCGACGTGGCCATCTCGCGGCTGCGTAAAAAGCTTGGCGACGACTCGGCCGAGCCGCAAAAGCTGAAAACCGTGCGCAACCGTGGTTATCTGTTTGTGCGCAACGGCTGGGACGGCTAATCACCATGCGCAAACTGTTCATCCAGTTTTACCTGATCCTGGTGGTGTGTTTCAGCGTGGCCGTGCTGCTGATCGGCGGGCTGTATAACCGCTCGGTGGACAAGATCAGCACCAGTTATCTCAACGATATCTTTCACTCCAGCTTTACCCTGCTCAATTCCGAGCTGAGCGATGTACCGAAAAGCCGCTGGGGCGAAGAAATCGCCCGGCTGCACATGCCTTACCAGATCAGCATCTGGCCGATTGATGCCTACGAACTGTCTGCGGAAAACGTCAAGGCGCTGAAAAAAGGCGAGATCATCATGCTGGAGGACAGTTACGAGTTCCTGCAGCGTATCCCCAAATCCAGCTACATGATGAAGCTGGGGCCGATCAACTATCTCAGGTTCCTGCACCAGCTCGAATCCTGGGATTATCTGGTGCTCGCCCTGCTCGGCCTGCTGCTCGGCATCCCCGCGTTTTTGTGGATGCGCCCCTTGTGGCGCCAGTTGCAACACCTGGATCAGGTGGCGCGGCAACTCGGCAACGGCAACCTGGAAGCACGCGCCACCCTGCCAGACAGCTCGCCGGTGCACGATCTGGGCAACACCTTCAACGGCATGGCAGGCAACATCCAGCAACTGATGCAAAGCAAACGCGAGCTGGTTGATGCCGTCTCGCACGAACTGCGCACCCCGATCGCCCGGCTGCGTTACCGCATCGCCCTGCAGCAATCAACACAACCCGAGAATAGCGCGCTGGCGGCGATGGAAGGCGATATCGGCGTAATCGACAACATGATCGAAGAGCTGCTGCTGCACTCGCGGCTGGATCACAGCAAAATCGAAGTGCAACCCGTCGACATCGATGTATTGCCGTGGCTGCAGCAAGTGTTAAGCGAACACCGCCCCGACACCGGACAACTGACCCTGCAACTGCACAACCACACCGGCCTGCCCAACCCGCAACTGAGCTGTGACAGCTTCTACCTCAAGCGCGCGCTGAGCAACCTGCTGCGCAACGCCAGCCGCTACGCCCGGCACACTATTGACATCAGCCTCGGCTGGAACGACAACATCGCCAGCCTGATCGTCGACGACGACGGCCCCGGCATCCCCGAGCAAGAACGTGACAACGTCTTCCAGCCCTTCGTCCGCCTCGACACCAGCCGCGACCGCCGCACCGGCGGCTACGGCCTCGGCCTCGCCATCGTCAGCCGCATCATGCAATGGCACAACGGCGAGGTAAAACTCAGCCAGTCGCCACAGGGCGGCGCACGCTTTGAATTACGCTGGCCAAGCCCGTTGCGGGCGGTAAACAGCAACGCCGGGAATGGCTCTGGAAGCGGGCCGCAGGCCGGGCTGCAAGGCAATACCAGAGCGGGCTGCAGGCCGATGTACATTCGGTTACAAAGCGAAACAATCGCACAACAGACGCAGCTCAGGCATGGGCCTAGGATTCAGCCATCAGCACAACGCTGAAACCACCCAAAACTTGAAAGGAAATAGCATGAACAAACTGATGTCTGCCCTGGTTGCCGGTGTATTCACTCTGTCTGCCACTGCTGGTTTTGCCGCTGATGCTGCCAAGCCGGCAGCGGAACCTGCCAAGGCCGAAGCGGCCAAGCCGGCAGAAAGCAAACCGGCGGACAAGCCGGTGAAGAAAGAAGCTCACAAGAAGGAAAAAACCGCCGAAGCCAAGCCGGCGGATGCGGCCAAGCCGGCCGAAGCAGCAAAACCGGCTGACGCTGCCAAGCCTGCGGCAAAATAAGCAGGCAGCACCGACCGACAGCAAAAAGGGGCGTTTCGCCCCTTTTTGCTTTGCCGTTTAATGTGGCTGCATGCGCTGCCGAACCTCGTCGGGAATGGAGATCACCACCGGATAACCGGCATCGCTGATGGCTTTGAGTTGCGGAGCCAGCCCGCCGGAAACATATTGCTGGCCAATCAGCGTGACCGGAATACCGCGCGCACCCGAGGCGCGGAAGGCGAGGCGCCCTTCCTTGCTGGTTTCGACATCCAGCTCGCGGAACGGAATATTGGATTGCTGCAGCGAATGGCGCAGGATGGTGCAATACGGGCACCACTCGGTGGTGAGCAGCAGCAGCGCTTTATCCGGATTGGTGCGCGCCGGGTTGTAATACCACAGCTGCAGGCGGTCCTGCAGCAGCACGCCGGCAAACACCAGCACGATCAGCAAGGGCCACAGCAGGCGGCGCATCAGCGGCGGCAATGATATCTTCTGCTTCATCGTGGCAAACCCTGCCACGCCTGCAGTTGTGCATGCGCCTGCTGCAGGCTCGGATAAACCGGGTGGCCGAAAGCGAGCACCTCGGCTGACGGTGCCTTGACGTCCGGCACCTGAATCACCCGCATGCCGGCGGCGTGTGCGCCACGCACGCCGGGGTCGGAATCTTCCAGCACCACGCAGGCGGCGGGTTCAACATGGATACGGCTGGCGGCGGTGAGAAAAATTTCCGGGTGTGGTTTGCCCTGGCTCACCTGGTCGCCGCAGACCATGCCCTGAAAACAATCGAGGATATTGGCCTTGCGCAGCTTCTTCTGCGCCCATTCGTGGCGCGTGGAGGTCGCAACGACACGCGGAATCTGCTGTTGCTCCAGCCATTGCAGCAGCGGCAACAGGCCGGGCTTGAGCGGCGTATCGCGGTCCAGCTCGGCGTGATACAGCTCACGCGAGGTGACGTTGATTTCCTCCATCGGAAAATCCTCGCCCAGCACGCTTTTTACCCAGCGCACACAATCACGGGTATTCAGGCCAACCATGCCAAGGCCGATGGCCGGGTCCAGCTGATAACCGTGAATGCGCGCCGCCTGATCCCAGCACGCCAGCGCAATCCGCTCGGTATCGAGCATCAGGCCATCCATATCGAAAATCACGGCCTGAAACTGGCTCACGCAACACGCCCCTGCCCCCAGAACCCCTGGGTGCCACGGCACAGCGATAGCGCCAGCTTGAGCATGTCCTCAAACACATCGCCCGCCTCCAGCCCTTTGCTCATGCGATCCAGCCGCGCGCATTCCTGCAAGGCGGCGCGCAAACGCGGCACCGGCAAGCGCCGTGCGGCCGGTTCCAGCAGTTTCTGCCGCTCGCCCCAGATGCGCAGGTCGCGAATCAATTGTGCACCGGGCACGTTGCGCTGCAAGCCTTCGGCCATTTTCAGCAGATAACGCACTTCTTCGGTGATCGCCCACAGCACCAGCACTGCCGCCTCGCCCTCGGCCTGCAGGCCGTCGATCACTTTTGTCACCCGTACCGGGTCACCCGCCAGAATGGCGCTGCCGAGTTTAAACACGTCGTAACGCGACACATCCAGCACTGCCTGCTGCACTTGATCGAACGACAGTGCGCCAGACGGAAACAGCAGGCCGAGTTTCTGGATTTCCTGATGTGCGGCGAGCAGATTGCCTTCCACCTTGTCGGTCAGAAACATCAGCGTTTCGCGATCGGCCTGCTGCCCCTGTTGCGACAGACGCCCGGCAATCCATTGCGGCAGTTGCTGGCGCTCAATCGGGTAAGCAGCAAGCGTCACGCCGGCGGCATCCAGCGCCTGGAACCATTTGGCGTTTTGCGCGGTTTTGTCGAGCTTGGGCAGGGTGATCAGGGTGAGCGTGTCGGCAGACAGATTACTGCAGTATTGCTGCAGTGCCTGCGCACCTTCGACGCCAGGCTTGCCGGACGGAATCCGCAACTCCAGCAATTTCTTTTCGGCAAACAGGCTCAGGCTGGCGCCAGCCATATTCAGTTGTGACCAGGAAAAGCCGGGCTCCACCGTCAACACTTCGCGCTCGGTAAAACCGGCCTTGCGCGCGGCCTGGCGAATACTGTCTGCAGCTTCCAGCGCCAGCAACATTTCGTCGCCATGCACCACGTACAGCGGTGCCAGCTGCTTTTGCAGCAACTGCGGCAGATTATCGAGACGGGCTTGCATTATCTGGCAGCCGGCTGGCTGGAAAGTTGTTGCGGGGTTGGCTTGTACAAGGCCACGCGGCGCACGATCTGCTGCGCGATATCGTTGCGCATATCCTTCATCAGCAGATCTTCTTCAGCGCTTTTACCATACAGTTCGGCATCGCTATAGGTCAGATAACGCCGCACCGGCACTTCCAGCGATTCCATCAAGGTTGCGCCACTGCCGGAATGCACGCTGTAGATGACGCTGTAACGCAATTCATATTCCAGCACCTTGCCCGCCGAGCTGAGCGTGCGGATCAGCTTGTCGGTTTTTTCCTGCTCGATCTGGATCATGGCTTCAGCACCGGCCGGCGATTTCAGCAGCGTGGTGCCGGGGCTGAGGCGGACATAACGCTGCAAGGGCTCGACCACCGGGCTGCTCCCCCCCACATAGATGGCACGGAACGGCAACTGGCTGCTCTCACCACTGCCACGCAAATGGAAGCCACAGGCGCCCAGGCTCAGGGCCAACAGCAGCAACAGGGTTTTGAGCGTTTGCATCGGAGCCAGTCCTATCAGATGAGTTGCGCCTGCGATTCCGGGCGCTCGCGCATTTGCTTCAACACATCGCCCAGCGCGCCTTCAATAATGCGCGGCGCGAGCTTGGCATAGTCTAGCAGCAGATCCAGCATCGGGCCTTCGTAAATCACCTTGTTGCGGCGGCTGATAAAGCCCTGCTTCGACAACATGCCCAGATTGGTGGTGAAACGCATGCGCCCGCCCAGCTGCTCGCCAAAATCGGCATACAGCGCCGATTCGGGAATGCCGGCAGACACATCATCACCCATTGGCAGGGGTTTGGCTTCGGCAAACATGTCGCTCTGTTGCGCCGCCTCTTTTTCGCGCCGGGCAATCTGCCGCTCGCGCTTGGGCAGAATGATCAGTGCCCAGATGATGATCAGCAGCGCAATGCCGTCGCGCGGCAGGCCGATATTATTCGACAGCCAGGCATCACCGGCACCGAACACCTGCTCCTCGACATCCGGCTTGATGCCGACGGCGATATAGGCGGAATAGGGATTTTCCAGCAGCACCAGGCCACAGGCGGTCAGCCGTTCGTCCAGCGCATGACGGAAAGTCTCGTCGGTGAGGGCGCGACGCGCCAGTTTGTCGTCGCGGCTGATATAGCGGTGCGCCAACAAGCGCGCCGACAGGGTTTGCAGTTCAATATCCATGGATCACGTCCGTATCGACAACGGCAAAAAATGGGTACAGAGAAACATCACAGCGGCTCAACCTCACCCCTGCTGATTTGTGCTACGCCGTGCTGATACACGTCGGCCAGTTCACCACTCAAGGCCAGTTTCAGCGGCAGGCGGGCGATATCGGCCACCGGCCCGGACAGCGCCTTGGACTCCGGATCATTCAGCAAGGCCAGCAGCGACATGCGATAAGCGGTTTGCGCGTAATTTTCACCCAGCACCACCTCGGCAATCGGCCTGGGTTGCTTCAGGCCCGAGAGGCCGTCACGGAACGATTCGGCAAACAACAAGCGCTGCACTTCCACCTGCCCGGTCAGCGGTGCTTCCACCGCCTCGGGAATCACGGCTTCGCGCGCCAGTTCGCGCTCGCGTTCCAGCAATTCGTATTCGGCAATATCCAGCATTTCGCTTTCGGTGAGGAAAGCCGGTTCAGGGTGGGAATGTAATGCGCCGCCCAGCAAGGGTGGCAATTTCTGCTGCGGCTGGCGGCGCAGCCAGGCGGCAATATCGCTGGAAGTCAGGCCGGACTCGCCCAGATGCACGCGCTGGCTCTGGATTGCATTCAGCGTGCGCTGAAACACCGCCGTCATGCGCAGCATTTTTGATTGCGCCTGGCCGATTGCCTGCGCTACACGATGGGTATGCGCGTCGATTTCCTCATCGGCAGTAATGGCGCGGATGATGTCGGTGCCCTTGGCCACCCAGTGCCATACCGAAGTCAGCTTTTTCTGTGCCGCCAGAATCAGGAACTCCGAGCTCGACAACACCGCCTGCTCGAATTCGGCCTGCAATTCATTGAGCCGCCCCAGCAAGTGTTGCAACGCCTCCACCGACACCTTGCCCACCGACTGGCCGGCAGCCACCTGGCTGGTGATGAAACCCAGCTCGGCATCTTCGTCATCGGCAAAGCCGATCAGCGTGGAAATCGCAGCCAGGGCAATGCGGCCGGCAGAGCTGATCTGATACAGGGATTCGTCGTTATCCCAGATCAGCAGATCGTTTTCGCGCAAGCGCAGCAAAACGGTGTTGAGTTTGGTCGGATCGAGATAGGCAAAATGTGCACGCAGCTCTTGCGGGCTCCAGCGCGGCGCTTCGGCACGCGCGCCGATTTCGCGCAGAATCATCAGCCGCACCATCACCTCATCGTCGCCGCCACGGAACAGCGTGATAAAGGCATTCAGCGTTTCGCGCGCGCGCATCAGCGGGAACAAGGCCGGCAGGTCGGCAAGTTCGATGCCGTCGCGGAAGAATTCGTTCAGCAGGGAGTCGTTGGCAGTGTCGCGCATCACGCTAGGTTTCAGCAAAAACGAAGCCGGCCCTATGGCCGGCAACTCAAGGCAATTGTATGTGACGGATCAGGCTTCGTCATCCTCGGCCAGCTCGCCGTCATCTTCCAGCTCGCTCGCATCAAAGCGCAACGGCTGGGCCGCTGCGAGTTTTTCCTGCGCGGCGCGCCAGACTTTAAGCTGATCCAGATACTCCATGATCGACAGCGTCAGTTCGCGGCAACCTTCGCCAGTGAGGCCGGCAATGGTGAAATAACGCGGCGCAAACGGGTTGAAATCGGCCAGCGGATCCGGCGGCTGCCAGCCAAAACGCTGCAGAAAGTCTGCCACGCGCGCTTCGCGTTCGTCTTCCGGCACCATGTCGAGCTTGTTCAGCACCAGCCAGCGTGGTTTGTTATACAGGGCATCATCATATTTGCGCAGTTCTTCAACAATCGCTTTGGCTTCCTGCACCGGATCAACCGACTCGTCAAACGGCGCCAGATCCACCAGATGCAACAATACGCCGGTACGCGACAAATGTTTGAGAAAGCGATGGCCAAGGCCGGCGCCTTCGGCCGCGCCTTCGATCAGGCCCGGAATGTCGGCAATCACAAAACTCCTGCTGTGATCGATGCGCACCACGCCCAGATTTGGTGCCAGCGTGGTAAACGGATAATCTGCCACCTTGGGGCGGGCAGCCGATACCGCACGGATGAAGGTTGATTTGCCGGCATTGGGCATGCCCAGCAGGCCAACATCGGCCAGCACTTTCAACTCCAGCTTCAGTTGCCGCTGCTCGCCCTCGTCACCACGGGTGAACTGGGTTGGCGCACGGTTCACCGAGCTTTTGAAGTGGATGTTGCCGAGGCCGCCTTTGCCGCCCTTGGCCAGCAAAGCTTTCTCGCCATCATGGGTCAGGTCGGCGATCACTTCGCCGCTTTCGAGATCGGTAATCAGCGTACCCACCGGCATACGCAGCACGATATCGTCGGCCCCTTTGCCATAACAATCCGCACCACGGCCATTTTCACCGCCACGCGCCAGGTATTTTTTGACGAAACGATAATCCACCAGCGTATTGATATTGACGTCGGCAATGGCCCAGACACTGCCGCCAACGCCACCATCGCCGCCATCAGGGCCACCTTTGGGGACAAACTTTTCGCGGCGCATGCTGGCCGAGCCGTTACCGCCCTTGCCGGCCACGACTTCGATTTTGGCTTCGTCGATGAATTTCATGTTTCTTCCTTGCCCGGCATCCGCCGGTTGCAGTTCTTTGCTTCAGAGCTAGCTTCTGTTGAGGCTTGTTTCTCGACGGCCTGAAACAGGTCTCGACAGAATCCAGCAGCTCGGCAGCCCATGTCAATCGGGCGGTTAAAATGAAAAAGCCCTATCCCGAAGGGACAGGGCTTGAATCATTCACTGCGGCAATTATGCCGGCAGTTCGTCCGCGTGTTCGAACGGGATGATGTTCACGAATTTGCGCGAGAACGCGCCTTTGATCGTGAATTCAACCGTGCCGTCCACTTTTGCGAACAGGGTGTGATCTTTGCCGATACCAACATTCACGCCAGGGTGAAACTGGGTGCCGCGCTGACGTACGATGATGCTGCCTGCCGGAATCAGTTCACCGCCGTAGGCTTTCACGCCCAGACGTTTGGAATGGGAGTCGCGGCCGTTACGGGAACTACCGCCTGCTTTTTTGTGTGCCATGTTTCACGCTCCTCGCTTACTTCTCGATTGCGTCAATGCGCAATTCGGTGAAGTTCTGACGATGACCTTGACGTTTCTGATAGTGCTTACGACGACGCATCTTGAAAATGCGAACCTTGTCGTGACGACCCTGAGATACCACGGTGGCCTTGACGGTAGCACCGGCAACAACCGGCGCGCCAATCAATACGGTTTCACCATCGGCCACCATCAATACTTGATCCAGTACGATTTGGGAGTCGATGTCTGCCGGTATCTGTTCTACTTTCAATTTTTCGCCGATGGTAACCTTGTACTGTTTACCGCCGGTTTTTACGACCGCATACATGCTGTTTGCTCCTTGATTTGAACACCCCTGACCAAGACAATGGGCCAGAGAACCAGCGATTATATGCAAGCACTTGAATCAAGTCAAATTTTCAGCTTCAGGCAATTCTGGTATCATCGCGCGGTTTCGTGCACATGCCGTCAGAGGCTGTTCACGATCTGTCGCGAGGGAACGTCAGCGGGGCGAAGCGCAGCGCAGAAACCGGAGTTTACTGGCGTAAATGAGGATTTTGAGCAGCGCACGAGCCCCGATCACGCCCCCGCAGCAAGATTGCGAACCGTCCCCTAACGCCGCGCACCGTCGCCAATCCAACACAACAGACCCGTATCGTGTCCATCGAATCCATCCGCTCCCTGATCGCCCCTGACATGCTCGCCGTGGATGATGTCATCCGCCGCAACCTTTACTCTGACGTCGCGCTGGTGCGCCAGATTGGCGAATACATCATCGGTGCCGGTGGAAAACGGCTACGGCCAGTACTGGTGTTGCTCTCTGCCGGCGCCTTTGATTACAAGGGAAGCGCGCATCATGATCTGGCAGCCGTAGTGGAGTTCATTCATACGGCAACCCTGCTGCACGACGATGTGGTGGACGAATCCGACCTGCGGCGCGGCCGCAAGACTGCCAACGCCATGTTCGGCAATGCTGCCAGCGTGCTGGTAGGTGACTTTCTTTACTCGCGCGCATTCCAGATGATGGTCAAGGTCGGCAGCATGCGCGTTCAGGAAGTACTGGCCGAAGCCACCAACGTCATCGCCGAAGGTGAAGTGCTGCAGCTGATGAACATCCACAACGCCGATATTGACGAAGCGGACTATATGCAGGTGATTCAGTACAAGACCGCCAAGCTGTTTGAAGCAGCTGCCCGTCTGGGCGCGATCCTTGGCAACGCCAGCGCGCAACAGGAAAGCGCCATGGCGGAATACGGCATGCTGCTTGGCACCGCATTCCAGATCGTCGACGACGTACTCGATTACACCGGCGATGCGACGGCTATCGGCAAGAATCTTGGTGACGATCTGGCAGAAGGCAAACCAACCCTGCCGCTGATTTACACCATGCAGCGTGGCACACCGGAACAATCGGCACTGGCGCGTCAGGTGATCGAACAGGGCGGCCTGGAAGCGTTCGACGAAATCGTTGCAGCAGTCCGCGCATGTGGCGCACTGGAAGCGGCAATGGATACGGCAAACCGCATCAAACAGCAGGCCATCGACCGCCTGGGCGGACTGCCCCCTTCACAATTCAAGAATACGCTGCTAGAATTAGCCCTCTTTGCAGTTGACCGAAAATCCTGAATCGGCAACAACGCATATCGGAGTGTAGCTTAGCCTGGTAGAGCGCTACGTTCGGGACGTAGAGGCCGGAGGTTCGAATCCTCTCACTCCGACCAGAATCTCGCTAAGCAATTAGCAAACAAAAAAACCGCCCAGTTCGCTGCGCGGTTTTTTTGTTTATGCCCACCCAGCGACAGGCAGAATGATTCGCGGTGCGGTGCGCTGGACACAAAAAAGCCACGTCACCAGGACGCGGCTTTTTTTGTCATGAACCCATCAAAAACCAAGATGCCACTGCAGATACCCCACCAGACCGCCCAGCACCACCCCGAGCGCAATCAGGATCCACTCATCCTCCTTGAACACAGGATGCAACATGTCCTCGAAATCCTCAACCGGCAATGATTCCAGCTTGATACGCAAGGTATTTTCAATATCCAGCACCTGCTTGCTGTAATCGTGCAAAGGCTGAATCACTGCCGGTGCTTCCGCCATCATCCGGTCGACTGCCCGATTTTTCATTTCAATATAACGCTGCGTGCCGATCATGTATTCCATGAACGGCATCATCTGCTCGGTTTCACGATCCAGCGCCGCCTTCACGTGTTTCGACACGATCCGGAACAAACCATCTGACAACGGCCCCTTGAGAATGGCATCGATGATGTTTTGCGGATTGAGCAACTCCTCCGCCACCATCTTGCTGTAGGCCTCAGCCACCTCTTTTTGCCGGCGCATGAACAGGCCATGCAGCACAAACGGCCCAAAACGGCGCGGCTGCTTCGGGTTGAAAATCATCACGATAGCCAGCCAGTTGATAAAACCGCCCGCCAATGCGCCGCCGACAGTCAGAAACCACCAGGGCTGCACAAAGAACCAGATCAGCATCTGCACAATGCCAAACGGAATACCGAAAATCAGGCCCGACAATTCGATGAAACGAAATTCTTTCTTGCCCACCGTCAGAAACACCCGGTTCAGCAGGCTGACGTCGCGCTTGCAGGCATCCACCACCATGGTGCGCAGGTCCAGCACCTCAGAGGGATTGGCACGAATCTCCTCGAGAATATCCGCCACCACTTGCGGGGCATCAGCGAGCATTTTGTTGATCGCCAGGTTGCGTGCCTCCAGCGGCAAGTTCTCCCACACATCGGGCGCATATTCACCGATGGTTTCGCCAATCAGTTTCGGCAGGATTTCGTTCAGCGGCTGCTGGCAAGCCTCGGCCATGGCCTTGGGGTCGAGTCGGGCA
>JAUPTR010000125.1 GCA_030917985.1 Pseudomonadota bacterium
GTTGAGCCGCTACTGTCCTTGCTGCCACCCATCATCATGCCGCAGCCGGGCATGGCATCGCTGCCGTGCATCCATTTCATGCCGTCCTGCATCGCGGTCCAGTGCTCCTGCATCAGGCGTTCTCGTTCTTTTGGGTCTTTGCTCTGCTGAATTTTTGCCGATTGCTCCTGCATCAGCTTCATGTGCGCCTGCATTTTTTCCATGTATTGCTGATAGGCTTTTTCCTGCTCTGCCTGTGTCGGAACTTTGTCGGCACCCAGCGCCACATAGGAACTGCTCAGGGCTATGGCGGTAACTGCTGCAATCAGAAATTGCTTCATCACTTTCTCCTTGAAATAACGACATTGAAAAAACACAACACCTATCAAAAATCTGTATTGCCTAATTCAGGAAAGCGACCGTTGCGCGCTTAGCGTCGCAGCAAGCGTAGGCCGTTGAATACCACCAGCAGACTGGTGCCCATGTCGGCAAACACCGCCATCCACATGCTGCCGTGGCCCGTCAGGGTCAGGATCAGGAAAATGGCTTTGATGCCCAGCGCCAACGTAATGTTTTGTTGCAGGATGCCGGCGGTGTCACGCGATAGCTGTACGAAACGTGCAATCTTGCGCAGGTCATCATCCATCAGCGCCACATCGGCGGTTTCGATGGCACTGTCGCTGCCGGCGGCACCCATGGCAAAACCAATGTCAGCACGGGCCAGAGCTGGCGCGTCGTTAATGCCATCGCCGACCATGCCAGTAGTTTCACCCTGAGCCAGTAACGCCTCGATCGCCTGCAGTTTGTCAGTTGGCAGCAGATTGCCCTTGGCTTGATCGATACCCACCTGCTGGGCGATTGCCGCTGCGGTGTGGGAATTGTCGCCAGTCAGCATCAGCGTTTTGATGCCCAGGGCGTGTAACTGGGCAATCGCCTCCCGGCTGCTATCCTTGACCGTATCGGCTACCGCAAACAAGGCCAGCACCTGATGATCATCACACAGCAGCACCACGGTTTTGCCCTGCTGCTCCAATGGAAACAAAATACTTTCCAATTCTGGCGAGCAGAATCCCAGATCTTCCACCAACTGGTGATTCCCGAGCTGGTATTGCCTGCCTGCCATTAATCCTCGGGTGCCACGGCCAGGCAGGGCTTCGAATTGTGTCACCTCCAGCGTCGCGATCCGCTCTGTCTGCGCTTGGCGGGCAATGGCTTTTGAGACTGGGTGATCCGAACGATCAGCGAGACTGGCCGCGATGGCACGAATCGCCAGCACGTCGCCGTCAGCAATCGGCTGGAAGTCAGTTTGCGCCGGTTTGCCGTGGGTCAGCGTGCCGGTTTTATCCAGGGCCAGCCAGGTCAGTTTACGCCCCAGTTCCAGATACACGCCGCCTTTGATCAAGATGCCGTGGCGCGCAGCAGCTGCCAGACCGCTGACCACGGTCACCGGCGTCGAGATCACCAGCGCACAGGGGCAAGCAATCACCAGCAACACCAATGCGCGGTAGATCCAGTCGAACCATGCTCCACCAAAAACCAGCGGTGGCAGCACGGCCACGCCGAGCGCAATCAGGAACACCACGGGGGTATAGATACGCGCAAACTGATCGACAAAACGTTGTGTCGGCGCGCGCGCGCCTTGCGCCGCTTCCACCGCATGGATGATGCGAGCCAGTGTGGTGTTGCCGGCCAGCGCAGTGACCCGATATTCAAACGACCCGGACTGATTGACCGTGCCGGCAAAGACCGTGTCCCCGACAGCTTTATCGACCGGCAGGCTCTCGCCGGTAATCGGCGCTTGATCAACACTGGAATTGCCACTGAGGATGACGCCATCAAGCGGGATTTTTTCTCCGGGGCGAATCCGGACAATGGCATCAATCGCGACTTGTTTGGCATCTACATTTAGCCAGTCTCCATTTGGCTGCTGTACCGTGGCCGTGTCTGGTGCCAGTTGCATCAATGAACGAATGGCATTGCGCGCCCGATCCAGCGACATCGCTTCAATACGTTCCGCCACGCCGAACAGGAACATGACCATCGCCGCTTCCGGCCACTGGCCGATCAGCAGGGCGCCGGTCACGGCAATGCTCATCAACGCATTGATGTTGAGGTTCAGATGGCGGAGTGAAATCCAGCCTTTTTTATAGGTGCCCAG
This sequence comes from Pseudomonadota bacterium, assembly GCA_030917985.1. Lineage (GTDB taxonomy): Bacteria > Pseudomonadota > Gammaproteobacteria > Burkholderiales > SCOH01 > CALMFQ01. The sequence goes on from JAUPTR010000125.1 coordinate 2,138, forward strand.
TCCGCCTGACAATACCGCCACCAGTGCCAGCAGCATGGTTGCCCATGCCGGCGCCAGATGCAGCCATTCGATGGTTTCCGCACCGAGCGCGGCCATTCCCGATAACGCGAGTGGCCACCAGGGTTTGGCTGGCTCGCTGTCTGCTTGAGTTGGTTGCGAAGTCGGCTCGACAGGCTCCGCAGTCATGCCTAGCGCCGTAATCGCCGCGATGACCGGGTTTATCGACACCAGCGTATGCCGCACCAGCAAAGTGCGCTGTAGCAGATTGAATTCCAGCGACAGAATGCCGTCGACTGGCGTGAGCGCGCGACGGATCAGCGCTTCTTCCGTCGGGCAATCCATCGCAGCGATCCGGAACGAATCAACACGGCCTACCATCGGCGTCGATGCGACAACTGGCGCCATCGGGCTGGCGCAAGCGCTGCCACAACCACAGCCAGGTTCGATTGCGGTCGTCTTGGGAGAATCTGCGGAGTTAACGGCCGCGGGAGAGATGGGGGGACGATATGACATCAGCGGCCAAACTCACGTGTTTCGATTTGAGCATTACACACCCTGAAGTTACTATAGAGTCAAGCCTTCAGAGGAAATAATCATGAAAATCGGCGAGCTGGCTCAGCAGGCTGGTTGCAGCGTGGAAACCATCCGCTATTACGAGCGCGAAGGATTGTTACCGCAGCCCGGGCGAACCTCCGGCAACTATCGACATTACGATGCGGCACAACTGGAACGGCTGCAACTGATCCGCCGCTGCCGCTCGCTGGACATGACCCACGATGAAATCCGCACTTTGCTCGGTTATCGGGATCAACCCGAGCGAGATTGCGATGGCGTCAACGTGTTAATCGACGAACATATCGCCCATGTCAGACGACGTATCGCCGAGCTGGCGTCGCTGGAACAACAACTGCAGACCCTGCGGCAACATTGCCACGACAAGCGCACGATTCGCCAGTGCGGCATCCTCAAGGATCTGGAGGAACCATCGTCTTGTTGTGCCGGCGAAGTCAACGCGGCAGGTCAGCATTTGGGTGGTCTACATGA
>JAUPTR010000126.1 GCA_030917985.1 Pseudomonadota bacterium
CCGAGTTTTTGCCACGTGCCGCGCCGGTGTTGACTGCGGTGTAGGTGCGGATGATTTCCGGAAACTGCTGGCGCAGCAGGCCTTCTGCCTGTTTCGCCTTGGCAGTGCTGTATTGCAGCGACGAGCCGACCGGGGTGGTGAAACGCACGCCCATTTTTGATAAATCCGGCTCGGGCACGAACTCTTTACCCAGCAGGCCGGCCACGCCAAAGCTGCCGAAAAACGCCACGGCAGCAATCAGCAATACGCTTTTGCGATGCCCCAGCGACCAGCCAATGAGCCTGGCGTAACGTTCGGCCATCCAGTCCATGCTGTTTTCAAACCAGTCGAGAAACTTGCCGATGGGGCCTTTGTGCGGATCGCCATGCGCGTGTGGATCGCGCCACACCGACGACAGCATCGGATCAAGCGTGAACGAGACAAACATCGAGATCAGCACCGCCGCCGACACGGTGAGACCGAACTGGAAGAAGAATTTGCCGATGATGCCGCCCATGAAGCCCACCGGCAAAAACACCGCAACAATGGTGAGCGTGGTGGCCAGCACCGCCAGGCCGATTTCGCTGGTGCCTTCCATCGAGGCGGTGTAGTGATCCTTGCCCATGGCGGCATGGCGCACGATGTTTTCGCGCACCACGATGGCATCGTCGATCAGCAAGCCAACACACAGCGACAGCGCCATCAGCGTCATCACGTTGAAGGTGAAGCCCTGCCAGTAAAGGAAGAACATGGTGCCGAACAGCGCCACCGGCAAGGTCAGCCCGGTGATGACGGTGCTGCGCCAGGAGCCGAGGAACAGAAACACGATGAGGATGGTGAGCAAGGCGCCTTCGATCAGGGTGCGTTTGACGTTGGCGAGCGAGTTGCGGATGCCCTGCGAGGTGTCGGCAATCGGTTCGATGCGGATGAACTCGCGGTCCAGCTCCTTGTTCAGCGAATCAACCATCAGCTTGACCTTGTCGACAGTCTCGATGGTGTTGCCGCCCTGCACCTTGACGATATCGATGGCGATACCCGGCTTGCCGTTCACCAGGGCGGTGGATTCCTGCTCCTGCTGGGTATCTTCCACCCGCGCCAGTTGCTCCAGCCTGATCGGCACGCCACCGCGCCGCGCCACCACCAGCTGGCCGAACTCTGCCGGGTTGACGATGCGGCCCTTGATCTGCACCACTTTGTCGGATTCGGCCAGGCTCACGGTGCCGGCCGGCAAATCCTGGTTTTCGTTGCGCACGGCGTTGACGACTTCGTTGACGCTGATGCCGAATGCCTGCAGTTTTTCGACATCCAGATACACATTGATCTGGCGCTTGAGGCCGCCCACCACGGTGACCCGGCCGACGCCCTTGACGGTTTGCAGCCGTTTCACGATCAGCTGCTCGGCGCGGGTGGTCAGCTCACGCAGATCAACCCGCTCGGACGACAGGCCAAGTGAAATCACCGGCGCTTCGTCCGGGTCCATGCGCGAAATCACCGGCTCCTTGATTTCGCTGCGGAAGCCGGAACGCACCTCCGCCACTTTTTCGCGCACGTCCTGCACTGCCACATCCGGATTGATATCCAGCTGAAACTCGGCCACCACGACCGACTGGCCTTCATATGAGTAGGAAAAGACGTTTTTCAGGCCGCTGATGGCATTGAGCGACTCTTCCATCTTGCGCGAGATTTCCGATTCCACAATCTCCGGCGCAGCACCGGGATACAGGGTGGTGACCACCACAATCGGAAATTTCACCTCGGGGAATTCTTCCACCGACAGGCGCTTGTAGGAGAACAGGCCCAGCACCATGAGTGCCACCATCATCATGGTGGCGAACACCGGGTTTTGAATACTGACGCGGGTAAACCACATAATTGTTTCCCCTTAGCGTGCCGGCAACTTGGCAGCCATACCCGGCTTGATATCGCGCAGCTTGGACAGCAAAACCGCATCACCCGCCACCAGGCCGGCAGTCACCGCTACCCGGCGCGACCCCTGATCGACGATGCCGAGTTTGACCTTGCGCCGCTCGACCACGCCATTTTTTACCAGCAACACGTAGTCACCGGCATCGTCCCTGCGCAACGCCGACAAGGGCAGCACCAGCGCCTGCTGTGGCTGCGCCAGCCAGAGTTGGCCCTGCACAAACATGCCGCCTTTCAATTCATTGGCCGGGTTGGGGATGCGGGCGTAGAGCGTCAACATGCGCGAGCCGGTTTGCGCCACCGGGTTTACACGCACCACTTTGCAGTCAAAGCGCCGAGGGCCGTAACCTTCCACGGTGAAGGTGACCATTTGCCCTTCTTTCACCGCCGCTGCTTGCGCCAGTGGCACATTGGCTTCCAGCTCCAGTTCCGACAGGTCTACCAGGTTCAGCAGCTTGGCGTTGAGGCCCACGCGCTGGCCGGGGTTGACCGAGCGGTCAGCCACCATGCCGGCAAACGGCGCGCGCACTTCGCCCACGCTCAGCGCCTTGCGTGCAATGTCCACCTGCGCGGCCTGCGCACGATAGCTGGCCTCGTTCACCTGCAGCTGGTTTTCAGTCGATTCGAAGGTGTTTTGCGAAATGAAGTTCTGCTGCAGCAGATCCTTGTTGCGCGTCAGATTTTTGCGCGCCAGATCCAGCTGCGCCTTGGTGGCATCCAGCTGCGCCTGCTGTGCCGCCAGCCGCGCCTTTACGTCGCGCAGGTCAAAACGCAGCAGCACCTGGCCTTTTTTTACTGCCTCGCCGGGGCGCACGTACACATCCTCCACCGCCGCTTCGATTTCTGCCGACAGCTGCGTTTGCTGCCACGGCTGCAGGGTGCCGGTAATCGCCAGCGACTGGCTGAAGGCGCTGGCTTCGACAATGGCAATATCGTTGCTCAACAGCACCAGCGGCGCGGCTTGCGCGGGTGGCGCAGCAATGACCGGCGGCGTTGCCAGCAAGGCCGACAACAGCACGACAAGAGAGGTTTGGAAGGTGAATCGCTGCATGACTAATCCTGCCCGACGGAAGAATTGGAAGAAGATGATGGCAGGTCCGCCTGTCGCGGCCCCACCCCCTGCCACACCAGTTCGGCAATCTGTGGCATCAGTTGTTTTAAATCGATGAGTTGCGGATTGGCCAGCCACGCCAATACCAGCCCGTCGACCAGCGCGCCCCAGAACACCGAGGCGACAAAGGAATCGGCATGCTGGTTGCTGCGCCCGCGCTGGCGTAAATCATCCAGCAGTGTCTGCGACCAGGCATAAGATTGGCGGTAGATCGCACCAATCCGCTGATGTACGGCATCTTCACGCGCATGGCCAAGAAACTCCAGAAACAGGCGCGGCCAGTCACGATCACTTTCGATCTTGTCGGCCAGCTGCAGCAACACCAGCTTCAGGCTGTCAAACGGATCGGCCTGGTTGTGCGCCGCATCCACCTTGACCGCCATCTCCGACATATCGCGCTGGAAACGCGCATCCAGCAAGGCCAGAAACAAATCAGACTTGCTCTGGAAGTGCCAGTACACCGCGCCCTTGGTCAACCCGGCATCGGCCGCCACCTGATCCAGCGAGGCGCCGTGGTAACCCTTGCGGGCAAACACGGTGGCGGCACTGGCAATAATGCGTTGTCGCGTATCCGATGCCGGCGTTTCGGCAGCACCCGCCTTGACTGCCAGCCAGTCGCCAAACGCTGCGCGCGGGCCCAGCACCTGCTTGACGCGCTGCCAGCTGACACCCGCCCTGGCGGCAATCGCCGCATAGCTGATCTCGGCCAGCGGCAGCTCTGCCGCCAGCGTTTGCAAGGCCTCGACAATACGCTGATGAATCAACGCCGGGCTATCGTTCAACACAACCATACCAGTCAGTATGCCTTTAAAATACCGACGGGTATTTTATAGAGCAACCAATCGGTATGTCCATGTTTGCGGCTGCGCTTCCGCAAGCGCAGCCGCAACACCTATACTGCCGGATCAATCTGCCACATGGCCCAAGCATGAATCCACCTCTTCAACGCGTTGTGATTGCCGGCGCCAGCGGCCTGACTGGCGGCAAACTGCTGTCGCTGCTGCTGCAAGATACGCAGATCAGCGAAGTGCACGCCCTGCTGCGTTCACCGCTGGCAATCGAACATCCACGACTGATCCAGCACATCATCGATTTCAGCAATCTGGAGCAACACCGCGAACTGATCCGTGGCGATGCCGTGTTCTGCTGCCTCGGCACCACCATCCGCCAGGCCGGCAGCCAGGCACACTTCAAGGCCGTGGACTATTTCTATCCACTGACACTGGCGATGCTGGCCAAGTTGAATGGCGTGCCACGTTTTATCGCGATTTCCTCGCTGGGTGCCGATGCCAGTTCCGGCAATTTTTATCTGCAGGTGAAGGGCCAGCTGGAAAAAGCGCTGATGGCACTGCAATTTACGCAGTTGACGCTGCTGCGCCCCAGCCTGCTGCTCGGCGAACGCAAACAGCTGCGCCCGGCAGAATGGCTGGGGATACAAGTTGGCAAACTGGCCAGCCCGCTGATGTGTGGCCCATTGCGCCGTTATCGCCCGATCAGCGTCGAAAGTGTGGCCTGGAACATGCTGGACGCGGCGCACAACGCTGGCGCGGCGATCGAAATCCGTGAATCGGAACAACAGCAGCAACGCTTTGCGGCAGCATGTTAACGCTCAATATCATTGGTGCCGGCCGCGCCGCTCAAACGCTGGCATATTTGTGGCGGCAAGCCGGTTTGCTGGAGATCCGGGCAGTGGTGTGTCGCCAACTGCAACATGCCCGGCAAGCGGTAACGTTTATCGGAGCGGGCAAAGCGACAAACGAGCTGACGCAGCTTCCCTCGGCCGATATCTGGTTGATTGCCACACCGGATGATCAAATTCAGCCAGTGGCCAATCAGCTGGCTGCCGCAGGTATTCGCGGCCAGAGCGCGTTCCACTTGTCCGGCTCGCTCACTGCAGAGCAACTCGCGCCGCTGCGGAGCTGTGGACTGACGCTCGCCAGCG
>JAUPTR010000127.1 GCA_030917985.1 Pseudomonadota bacterium
TGAACGGAACCGTCACATTCAGCCCTTTGCCGCCCTCGGCGCGGAAGGCTTCAACGTTGGCAACAAAGCCATCCAGCGGCGCGAGCAGGCGCTCGTAGGTCAGGTTTTGCCCGGTCTGGGCGGCGAATGCCGCGTGAATCTGCGGCGACTTGCTGTGGGCAATCGGGTTACCCACTACGACATAATGGTCTGCCATCGTTATCTATTTCTGCTGGCCGGAAAAGGCTTTTTCGATGCGTTCCAGTGCCAGATTGCGTGGCTGCGGACGGGCCGTTGTTTCCACGCCTTCCACCGCTGGTTGCGCCTCGGGTTGCTCGTTGTTGATGGCGGGTTGTGGCGCTTTGGGCATGCTTACCAGGTTGGGGGTAGCCAGCTTGAGTTTTTCTGGCTTGCTGCCGGCCGGTGCGCTATTGGCATCGCCAAATACCACGTTGCCATTGGCATCTTTCCACTTGACCACCTGGCTGCTGCCGCCAGACGTTGCCGCGTTGACGGTTGGCGCAGGTGCCGGCTGCAGCGCAGGCAAGCCCAGTTTGCCCATCAGGTTGCCGGGGTTAAACCAGGCCACAGCCGCCGCCCCGGCCAGTGCCGCACCCAACATAAACCCGCGCATCAGCCTTGCGCCCAGGGCAGGTTGCGGGCCTTCCAGCCGTTGACTTTGCCACGGTGGCCGTGGCCATCCTTGTCGCCTTCAAAGCCTTCCAGTACGTTGAAGCAGTCGCTGAAACCATTGGCTGCAGCGGTACGGGCGGCCTGATCCGAGCGGGCGCCGGTACGGCAGATAAACATCACCAGCGATTCCGTATCGACCTGGTGTTTGAGTTGTTCAAGAAAGTGCGGGTTGTCGATCATGCCGGGAAAGGTTTTCCATTCCACATTCACCGCGCCGGGAATCACGCCGACAAAATTCCACTCGGCGTTGCTGCGCACGTCCACCAGCTTGGCGGCGGGCACGTTCTGCAGCAGGGTAAAGGCTTCTTCCGGCAACAAGGCGCCGGAGTAGGGGAGCTGCAGCGACTCGGCGCGTTGTTTGGCGGCCATCAGGATATTGTTGATCTGGCTCATTGGGTGCTCCCGATACTTGAAAATGGGAAGGATTTCATTATCGCAAATGCCTGCATCGCAAGCCAACCGGATTTACTGCATCAAAATAGTGCGAAATTTGTGTTTGATGCATCAATTTGGTGCATTGAACGATGCTGGCTTGCGGTAAGTGTCTTGTGGCACAATAGCTTTCTTGCTGAATTCGCATGGCATGATTCGTGCTTAAAGCTGTGAGTCATCGTCGTGCAACCATCCCGTTGATCCGGACGATTTCTATCAGTACCACCTAGCTAGCAGATAGGAGATTTAAATGGCGGTTGCCAATGTATTGAAAATGATCCAGGAAAACGAAGTTCGTTACGTCGATCTGCGTTTTACCGATACCCGTGGTAAAGAACAACACGTTACCATTCCGGCGCACGTTGTGGATGAAGACTGGTTCGAACACGGCCACGCATTTGACGGCTCCTCGATTGCCGGCTGGAAAGGCATTCAAGCCTCCGACATGATGTTGCTGGCTGATCCGGCTACTGCCAACATCGATCCGTTCTTTGACGAACCGACCCTGATCCTGTCCTGTGACGTGATCGACCCGGTTGACGGCAAAGGTTACGACCGCTGCCCGCGTTCGATCGCCAAACGCGCTGAAGCCTACCTGAAAGCTTCGGGCCTGGGCGACACCGCTTACTTCGGTCCGGAACCGGAATTCTTCATTTTCGACAGCGTAACCTGGCATGCAGACATGTCCGGCTGCTCGGTGAAAATCAAGTCGGAAGAAGCCGCATGGTCGTCCGCTGACGAATTCGATGGTGGCAACACCGGTCACCGTCCGGGTGTTAAAGGCGGTTACTTCCCGGTTCCGCCGGTCGACAGCTACCAGGACGTGCGCGCTGCAATGTGTAACGCGCTGGAAGAAATGGGCGTTCCGGTTGAAGTTCACCACCACGAAGTGGCCACTGCTGGTCAGTGCGAAATCGGCACCAAGTTCTCGACGCTGGTTCAGCGCGCTGACTGGACTCAAATCCTGAAATACGTTGTGCACAACGTTGCGCACCAGTATGGCAAGACTGCAACCTTCATGCCGAAGCCGATCGTTGGCGACAACGGTTCGGGCATGCACGTTCACCAGTCGATCTGGAAAGATGGCAAGAACCTGTTTGCAGGTAACGGCTACGCTGGCCTGTCGGAATTCGCCCTGTACTACATCGGCGGTATCATCAAGCATGCCAAGGCACTGAACGCGATCACCAATCCGGGCACCAACTCGTACAAGCGTCTGGTTCCTGGCTACGAAGCACCGGTAATGCTGGCTTACTCGGCGAAAAACCGTTCGGCTTCGATCCGTATTCCGTACGTGGCTTCGGACAAGGCTCGCCGTATCGAGGCACGTTTCCCGGATCCGCTGGGCAACCCGTACCTGGTGTTCTCGGCGCTGATGATGGCAGGTCTGGACGGCGTTCAGAACAAGATCCATCCGGGCGATCCGGCAGACAAGAACCTGTACGATCTGCCGCCGGAAGAAGACAAGCTGATTCCGAAGGTTTGCCACAGCCTGGAGCAGGCACTGGGCGAGCTGGACAAGGATCGCGAGTTCCTGACCCGTGGTGGCGTGTTCTCCAACGAGTGGATCGATGCCTACATTGAACTGAAGATGGAAGAAGTGCAGAAATACCGCATGACCAGCCATCCGGTTGAATTTGCAATGTACTACTCGTCTTAATTCGATGAGTGCCTCGTAAAAAAGGAGCGGCCTGTCCGCTCCTTTTTTACTGCCCGAATCGTGGTCATTGCCGGCTGCCGTGTTGCCGTGCAGGCCGTCCTTGCCTAAACTGGCAACTCCCATGGCTCTTCCTCCAGGTTTTATGTCACGCTGTTTTCCTGTTGTTGCCGCCACTCTGGCCTTGACCGCAATGTTTACGCCGCCATGCATGGCTGACATCTACAAATATGTCGATGAAAATGGCCGTGTTACCTATTCCAATGTGCCAAGCAAAGGCGCCAAAAAACTCGATCTTGAGCCTTTGACTTCGGTGCCTGCACCCAAGCCCCGGCCGCGCAGCGAAGCGCCTGCCGCGGCCAGCAGCACGCCGGCGGATTTCCCCCGGGTGGATGCCGATACGCAGAAGAAGCGTGATACCACCCGCCGCGGCATTCTTGAAGACGAGCTGCGCAGCGAAGAAAAAATGCTGGAAGAAGCGCGCCGCGCCTACGATGAGGGTTCGCGCACACTGAAAGTGGGTGAAGACTCAAAGAACTCGCCGAAATACCAGGAGCGTATGGCGCGCCTCAAGGATGCCGTGACCACGCATGAAAATAATATTCAGGCCGTGCGCCGCGAACTGAATAATCTGAAATAATGCACCATATCGGTGCGTTTTCGTTTTGCGGGCAGCAATCGCCTGCCCTGTCGATGAGCTACGCCCCGCTTCGATCCAGATATTTCCGCTGAATTTGCTGTCTTTTGCTGTTTGTTCGCTCCTGGCAAGGCGTTGGCCCGCTTATTGCTTGGTTAAAGCACAAACCAATACAGGTGTCTTATGCATTACAGTGCGTATTCTGGTCTGGAGTTGCTCGATTCTGCGGTGCTGGTGCTCGATCACGCCTGGCGTATCGTTTACCTCAATCCGGCTGCCGAGAGTCTGTTCGAGCTGAGCCAGCGCCTGGCCGCCGGTTTGTCGCTGGAACAGGCATTTCCCAATGACGGCAAGGCGCTGCTGCAGGCAGCCACGCTGGCGCGGCGCAACAACACCAGTTTTATCGAGCACGATCTGAAGCTGCTCACCGCCTCTCACAACGAATTGCATCTGAGCTGCAACGCCACCCCGCTGGAAAGCGGAAATGCGGCGCTGTTGATCGAGTTTCGCCCGATTGACCAGCAGATCAAGATTGCCAACGAAGAACGGATTCTGGTGCAGCAGCAGGCCAACCGCGAGCTGATCCGCAATCTGGCGCACGAAATCAAGAACCCGCTGGGCGGCATCCGTGGCGCCGCACAGTTGCTGGAACGCGAGCTGGTGCGGCGCGAGCTCACCGAATACACGCAGGTGATCATTCAGGAGGCTGAACGCCTGCAATCGCTGATCGACCGTCTGCTGACGCCGCATCGCATTCCACAAGTGGCGGAGGTGAATATCCACGAAGTGCTGGAGCGGGTGCGCAGCGTGCTGCTGGCAGAAACGCCGACCGGCCTGAAAATCCGCCGCGATTACGATACCAGCCTGCCGCCGCTGACCGGCGACAAGGAGCAGCTGATTCAGGTGATGCTGAATATTGCCCGCAACGCGGTGCAAGCGATGCAGGGGCAGGGCGAAATCATCCTGCGCACGCGCGTCACTCGGCAGGTGACGCTTGCGCGCAAGCGCCACCGGCTGGCAATGCTGGTGCAGATCATCGATAACGGGCCGGGTATTCCCGATGCCATCCGCGACAATATTTTCTATCCGCTGGTGTCGGGCCGCGCAGATGGCACCGGGCTGGGGCTGACACTGGCGCAAACCTATATCCATCAACATCACGGTGCCATCGATTTTGACAGCAAGCCAGGCCACACCAGCTTCAATATCCTGTTACCCCTGACACAAGAAAACTGAGGACATCATGAAACCCGTCTGGATCATTGACGATGACCGCTCCATCCGCTGGGTGTTCGAAAAAGCCCTGGCGCGCGAAAACATCGAATTCAAGACCTTCTCCAGCGCTCACGATGCACTGGCTGCCATGGAAGCCAGTCTGCCGCAGGTGGTGGTCAGCGATATCCGCATGCCCGGCGAATCCGGGCTGGTGTTCCTGCAAAAGGTCAAAGAGCGCCATCCAGCCCTGCCGGTGATCATCATGACCGCGCATTCCGATCTGGAAAGCGCCGTGGCGGCATTTCAGGGCGGCGCGTTTGAATACCTGCCGAAGCCGTTCGATGTTGATCATGCGATCGAGCTGGTGCGCCGCGCGATGGAAGAAAGCCTGCGGCAGGCGCCGGCCGAAGAAGAGCTGGAAGCCGTGCCGGAAATCCTCGGCCAGGCACCGGCAATGCAGGAGGTCTTTCGTGCCATCGGCCGCCTCAGCCAATCGTCGGCAACGGTGATGATTACCGGCGAATCAGGCTCGGGTAAAGAGCTGGTGGCGCGCGCCCTGCATCGCCACAGCCCGCGTGCCAGCAAGCCGTTTATTGCCATCAACACCGCTGCAATTCCGAAGGATTTGCTGGAATCGGAACTGTTCGGCCACGAGCGCGGCGCGTTTACCGGCGCGCAAACGCAGCGCCGCGGGCGGTTTGAGCAGGCCGAAGGCGGCACCTTGTTTCTCGACGAAATCGGCGATATGCCGCCCGATCTGCAAACCCGCCTGCTGCGTGTGTTGTCGGACGGCTTCTATTACCGCGTTGGCGGCCACACGCCGATCAAGGCCAGCGTGCGAGTGATTGCCGCCACCCACCAGAACCTGGAAACACGGGTAAAAGACGGCCTGTTCCGTGAAGACTTGTTCCACCGCCTGAACGTAATCCGCCTGCGCCTGCCGCCGCTGCGTGAGCGCAAGCAGGATATTCCACTGCTGGCGCGGCATTTTCTGCAGAAAAGCGCCAAGGAACTCGGCGTTGAGCCGAAGCGTTTGTCGGATGCAGCGATGAAATACCTCGCCAGCTGCGACTTTGCCGGCAACGTGCGGCAACTGGAAAACGTCTGCCACTGGCTGACGGTGATGGCGCCCGGACAAAACGTGGAAGTCGCCGATCTGCCGCCTGAGCTGCGTGCCGATGCAGAAGAAGGCGGGGGTACGGTTGCCGGCGATTGGGTGACCGCGCTGGAAAACGAAGTGGAACGGCAACTGGCACGCGGCGATGTCGGCATTATCGACGAACTGACCAACCAGTTTGAACGGGCGCTGATCCAGAAAGCACTGGCCCACACCGGCGGCCGGCGCATAGAAGCCGCCACGTTGCTGGGCTGGGGGCGCAACACGCTGACACGCAAGATTCAAGAGCTGGGCATGGACAGCCCGGCACTCTCAGGCTGAATCACACCGCCCTGAAAGCCAATACCCACGCGGCCTGCAGCCTTGCCTGCAGGCCGCGCCCCTATTGCCTTGCAGCTTGATGGCATGCGGCCCTTTTACAGAACGGCAGAAACATTTGCGCCAACTTATGGCGCTTCCAGCATTCCGGGCTCGGGCAGGCGGTCGCTGCGTGCCACCGAGCCAAACCGCAGATACAGCGCCGGCACTACCATCATGTTGAGCAAGGTGGAGGACGCCAGGCCAAACAGGATCACAATGGCCATTGGCGCCTGGATTTCGCTGCCCGGCTCGCCGGCGGCCAGCGCCAGCGGCACCAGTGCCAGTCCGGCAGCCAGTGCCGTCATCAGGATCGGAATCAGGCGTTCAGTGGCGCCGCGCACAACGGCCTCGCGGGCGCTGGTTACCCCCTCGAACTCGACCAGATGGCGGATATGCGACACCATCATCACGCCGTTGCGGGTGGCAATGCCAAACAAGGTGATGAAGCCGATTAGCGTCGCCACCGACAGCACACCATCAGCGACATACATGCCGACCACGCCGCCGATCAGCGCCAGCGGCAAGTTCAGCATCACCACCAGTGCATCCCGGGCCGAGCGGAAAGCGAGGTACAACAGCAGGAAAATGCCTGCGACCACGACGGCGCCAAGGAATGTCAGCATGCGGGTGGCTTCCCCGGCGCTTTCAAACTGGCCGCCGTATTCCAGGTGGTAACCGGACGGCAGGGTTACTGCACGACTGATGTTCTGCCGCATCTCGTTGACCACACTTTGCAGATCGCGGCCGGCCACATTCGCCATCACCACAATCTTGCGCTGCACGTTTTCCCGGGAAATCAGGTTCGGGCCACGATCCTTGCGCACTTCCGCCAATGCTGACAGCGGCACCTGCGCACCGCTGGTAGTGGTGAGCAGGGTGCTTTGCAGCGCATCGAAGCTGGCTTTGACCCGTGGGTCGAAACGTACTACCAGATCGTAGCTGGCCTGGCCTTCCAGCACCTTGGACACATCCAGCCCGGCAAATGCGGTTTCGATCGCGTCTGACGCCTCGCGTACGGTCAGGCCGTATTGCGCAATCGCCTCACGTCGCAGCTTGATCAGCACAAACGGAATATCTGCCTGCTGCTCCAGCGCGACGTCCACCGCACCCGGCACCGATGTCACCTGGGTTTTTACCGCTTCGCCGATCTTGCGCAGCTCATACAGATCCGGGCCGAATATCTTGATGGCGATATTGGCGCGGGTGCCGGACAACATATGGTCGATACGGTGGGAAATCGGCTGGCCGATGACGACGTTGACACCGGGCAGCGCGGCAAACTGTTGGCGTAGCATGGCCAGCAGTTCTTCCTTGCTGCGTTGCTTCATCACCAGCGATGCTTCGATTTCCGACGCGTGGATTTCCTGCGAGTGCGGATCGGCAGGGGTTCGGCCGGTGCGGCGCGCCGTTGATACCACTTCTGGCTGCGCCAGCATGATTTCCTCAACTCGCTGGCCTAGCCGGCTGGATTCGTCGAGTGTCGTACCTGGCAGGGTCACCACGTAGATAGTCAGGCTACCATCGTTGAAGTCAGGCAGAAACGCCTGCCCCGCCGTAGCCAAACCAATAACTGCCGCGACAAAGCCGGCCAGCGCAACCGCCGTTACCGATTGCCAGCGTGCTACCCATGCGGTCAACGTGGCCTGATAACGCTGCTTCAGGGCTTGCAGCCAGCCAGGTTCGCGGTGGCTCTGTACACTTTTTGCACTGGGCAGGAACATCAACGCCAGTACCGGCGTTACGGTAATCGCTACCAGTAGCGATGCCGCCAGCGCGACCACATAGGCAAAGCCAAGTGGCACCAGCAGCCGGCCTTCTACGCCGGTGAGGAAAAAAATCGGCGTGAATACCAGCATGATGATCAAGGTAGCGAATACGATCGACCCCTGAATCTCGCGTGTGGCATGAAACACCACGCTGGCAGCCGTCTGCCGTTGCTCTGCCGGCTGTTCGGCGTTCTGTTTGAGTCGCCTGACGATGTTTTCCACCACCACGATGGCATCGTCCACCAATGCCCCCAGTGCAATTGCCAGCCCACCCAGCGTCATGGTGTTGAGCGTGGCCCCCAGCGCATGCATCGCCAGAATGGCAGTCAGCAGCGACAGTGGCAACGCCGTCAGCGTAATCAGCGTGGCGCGGCCGGAGAGCAGGAAGGCAAAAACAATCACCACCACCAGAATCGCGCCATCACGCAGCGCCGACATCAGGTTGTTGATCGAACGCTCGATAAAATCGGATTGGCGGAAAATTTTCGCCTCGATCTTCATCCCTTGCGGCAAGCCGGCCTGTAGCTGGGCAAAGGTGTCATCCAGCCGTTGCGTCAATTCCAGCGTATTGGCGCCCGGTTGTTTCTGGATGGCGAAAATCACCGCAGGTTTACCATTGTGTGATCCGGTGCCGCGTACCTCGGCGGTGCCGACGCCGGTTGTGCCCAGATCGCGCACCATCACCGGTTGACCGTTGCGGGTTGCCACCACTGTTTGGCCGATTTCGTCGGCATGCTGGATACGGCCGATGCCCTGGATCAGATACTCCTGGCCACCCTCCTTGTAAAAGCCGGCGGGTACGTTCTGGTTGGTTTCGCGCAGGCTGCGCAGCACCTGATCGACGGAGATGCCATAGGCAGCCAGCCGTTCCGGGTTGAGTGTGACCTGGAACTGTTTTTCGTTGCCGCCGATGGTCAACACTTCAGCTACACCGGGAACCGACAGAATTCGCCGCCGCAACGTCCAGTCCGCCATGCTTTTCAGATCGGCGCCGCTGTGGCGATCGGATATCAGGGCGATGAACATGATTTCGCCCATCACCGATGCCGCCGGAGCGATCTGCGGCGGTGGCATGTCTGCTGGCAGTGTGGCACGCGCCAGCTGCAGTTTTTCTGCCACCACCTGACGCGCTTGCCGCACATCGGTAGACCAGTCGAACTCGACGGTAATCACCGCCAGGCCAACGCTGGAAATCGAGCGCACGCGCCGTACACCGGGCGAGCCGTTCAGCGCGGTTTCGATCGGAAAGGTCACCACATTTTCTACCTCGGCCGGCGACATGCCATGTGCTTCGGCCACCACCACCACTTGGGGTGCTGTCAGGTCGGGGAACACGTCCACCGGCATGCGGCTGGCCTGAAAGCCGCCCCAAAGCATAAGCAGCGCCGCTGTGGCCAGTACAAACAGGCGGCTCTTGAGCGCCCATTGAATGAATGATGCAATCATGCTGCGCTCCTCAGTGTGCGTGGCCGTGGCCGAGCGCTGCCGGCGCCGAAGCCGCCAGCCGGACTTGATAAGCGCCTTTGCTGACGACACGTTCCTGTGCCTGCAAGCCGCCACGAATCGCGATCCAATCGCCGTCACGAATGCCGGTTTCGACCACCCGGCGCACAAACGCTTCGCCATCCTGCTGCACATACACCACCGACTGGCCGTTTTCATCAATCACGGCACTGGCCGGCACCACCAACCCCTGCAACTGCTTGCCGGTATACAGATACGCACGCAGGTTCATGCCTGCCCGCAGGCGCTGGCTGGCGTTGTCGACATCGAACATCGCGGCAGCGGTGCGGCTGTCCGGGTCCACCATGCCAGAGAAGGCTTCCAGCCGTGCATTCTTGCCGATCTCAAACAGCAGTGGCGTGGTGTCGCCATCTTGCAGCAGGAACAGCCCGGTTGGCTGCACCACGCGGCCCAGCATGTTTTCCGGCACGTGGGCGTCGATGCGCAAGCGAGACAGATCGGCGATGTGCAGCAGCAATTGACCTTCGTTAACTGCCGCACCCTGGGCAACATTTACCGCCAATACAACACCACTGACCGGTGCTTTTAACGGAATGCCGCTTGCGCCACCCTGCAGTGCCGCCTGTCGTTGCACTGCAGCCTGCCAATCAGCCTGCGCCAGGCGTTCGGCGTTACGCGCCTCGCGCACCCGCTTTTCAGGCACCGCTTCGGCAGCAAACAGTTTTTCCAGGCGGATGCGTTCGTCCCTGGCCTGATCCAGCTCGATACGACTGCGTTGCAGCGCCAGTTCCAGCGTGGCGACATCGGTGTCGCCACCCAGCTTCGGTGCCAGATAGCCGAGCAACTGGCCGGCCTGCACCCGCTCGCCAACCTGCGGCAAGCCTTTGGCCGAGGCACGGAACAGCCCGCCTGCCGGGGCCGAAATGTGCGCTTCTGCTTGCGGGCGCGGGCGCACGCTGGCGTTGACTGCCAGCGATTCACGCAGGGTATGCGCCGTCACGCTGTGCAGCTGAAAATCCATATTCCACTGCAACTCCTTGGTGAATTTGATGCTGTTGTCAGCAGGCTCCTCTTGGGCGGCAGCCCTGGCGGATTTGGCATCGCTGAACACCTGCACCTCGCCGAGATCGTGGGTCGCGTTCAGGCCCGGCGCTGCCAGCACAAACACCATGTGCCGCTTGCCGGCATATTGCGGCTTGATGGTTGGCCGGAAAATGCCCGCTGTTTTGCTGACATTGGCAACGACCTGTTCATCCGGCTGACCGCCGCCGCTCAGGCGAACCGTCAGCGTGCCGGCGTTGACTGCCTTGAAATCGGCCAGCCGGGTCAGGTGTGCTGCAAACGCGGCTTCTTCGCCACGTACCAGCGAGGGAAATTCGACGAACAGCTCCGTGGCCGGGCTGAAATGGGTGACGGCCTGGCCGGGTAGCTCGTCGTGAGCGGCGTGCCCGGCATCGGCGTGATTGTCATGGGCACCGTGCTCGGCGTGATCATGGCCTTGTTCGTCTGCATCGTGTCTGGAACAGCCACTCAGCGCGGCCAGCAGGGCCGGAATCAGAATCAGATGGGTTTTATTCATAACGTTTGGCTCCTGCCAGGGTATCCAGTTCGATGCGGGTGATGCGGGCCTGGTAGGCGTAGTCGAGTGCCGTGATAGCGGCGTCGAGTTCGCCGCGATAGGCATCGAGCAATTCCAGAATGCCGGACTCGCCGGCGCGATAGGCGATTTCGGCAATGCGCGACAATTGGCGTGCTGCCGGTGCCGATTGCTGCCGGTAGCTTTCGGCGGTAAGCAGCTGGTTTCGGGCTTGTTGCCACAGTGCCTGCAGTTCTGCCTGCTGGCGCTGCAGCTTCATTTCCCGCTCGGCGCGTGTGGCTGCAGCGCCAGCACTGGCGCGCTGCACGGCTGCCTGACCCTGGTCAAACAAGGGAATGGGAATCGAAACATTCAGCAACACACCGTTTTCGTTCTGACCTGCGCTGTCGGTACGTTTTCCGCCGATGCCGATGGTTAAATCGGGAATCCGTAACTTGCTGGCAGCTGCTTTTTCCCGGTCAAATGCCAAGGCGCTGGCTTCGAGTGCGCTGAAATCATCACGTTGCTGTTGCGATGCCAGCAATCCGGCCAGTGGCGGTAAATCTGCCGGCAATAGTTCGCCGCTTGCTTCTCCGGCTTGGGCCATGGGTTGGCCGATCAGGCTGGCAAGTGCCGCCTGGGCACGTTCAGCTTCGCCGGCAGCAAGCGCCTTGCGCGCTTGCGCATTTTGCAGCTCGCGCTCCAGCCGGCGCCGGTCAAAACCGGCAACTTCGCCGCCTTTTGCCAGTTTCGTGTCCACCCCATGGGCCGATTCCAGTCGTTGCAGCCAGGCGCCCTGAAGCTGTTCCATCCGTTTTCGATACAGGGCTGCCGCGTGCGCCTTGCGAACCTCGGCGGCAAGCTCTGCCCGCTGGGCAAATTGTGCCAGTCGTTTGGCTTCTGCCCTTTGCTCCGCTGCTGCTTTATATAGTGGTCTCTTGCCCGCCAGATCGACCGTTTGCTGGATTTCCAGCGTAAATTCCCTGGTCTGGCTTGCGCCGTTGCCGGTGTTTTCCTGGCCGATGCTGAGTGAGGGATTGGCGGGTGTGCCGGCTGCCAGCACCTCACTGTCGGCAATGCTGAGTTCGCTGCTTTCGATGGCCCGTAAAGAGGCGCGCTGCAGCGCGAATTCGATTGCCTGTTGTTCGGTCAGGCGTGTGGGTTCGGCCGTCGCCAGAGCGCTGGCAACAAGCAGCGCAAGCAACGTGGGCCATTTCCCCGGTTTGCTGGCGATGCCCGCAGGCATGCGGCCGGCAACCGAATGGGTTGCTGTCATGGTGTACTCCCAAATGTTCGGGTCAATACCTCCCGACGTCAGCGTTAGCTGCCGGTATGGGGGTATTGATTTGCAGACGTGTGTAACGATGGCCAAGACCGGAGCAAGCGACCTTCATGCCAGGCCGGTGCATGCCAGCGTTACAGCGGGTTCTCGAATTTAGAGATGGGATGCTTCACGCGGGGGACGGTAAAGCAGCTCGGGCTGGAAATGCAGCACCGAGTATTCAGGCTCGGGCGGGATGGACTTTGGCGGCGGCACAATATCCGGCATCAGAATGGCCGCAAACGATACCGCCATATGAGAAAACAGGTGTCCGGCCGAACTGTGCGGGTTGAGATGTTCGTGTTCTTCACTGTCGGCTGGATTTGCTTCGGCATGTGCGTGGGTGTGCTCATGCAGATGCCGGTGATCCGGCTTCTCGGCAGCGTGCGCCAATTGTGCA
>JAUPTR010000128.1 GCA_030917985.1 Pseudomonadota bacterium
AGTTTCAGTTCGTGCAGGCACTCGAAATAAGCCATTTCCGGAGCGTAGCCAGCTTCTGTCAGGGTTTCGAAGCCCATTTTCACCAGTTCAACCGCGCCACCGCACAGAACTGCCTGCTCGCCGAACAAATCGGTTTCGGTTTCTTCGCGGAAGTTGGTTTCAATTACGCCGCCTTTGGTGCCGCCGTTGGCTGCTGCGTACGACAGGGCGATATCACGGGCCTTGCCGGATCTGTCCTGGTAAACCGCGATCAGCGACGGAACGCCGCCGCCTTTTTTGTATTCCGAGCGAACCGTGTGGCCTGGGCCTTTCGGGGCAACCATGATCACGTCCAGATCAGCGCGCGGCACGATCTGGTTGTAGTGAATGTTGAAGCCGTGGGCGAAGGCCAGGGTAGCGCCTTGCTTGATGTTGGGTTCTACGTCGTTTTTGTAGACTTCAGGCTGCGATTCGTCTGGCAGCAGAATCATGACAACATCGGCGGCCTTGACTGCGTCAGCCACTTCGGCAACATTCAGGCCGGCGCCTTCGGCTTTTGCCCAGGATGCGCCGCTGCGACGCAGGCCGATGGTCACGTTCACGCCGGAATCACGCAGGTTCTGAGCGTGTGCATGGCCTTGCGAGCCGTAGCCAACGATGGTGACGTTTTTGCCTTTGATCAGCGACAGGTCAGCGTCTTTGTCGTAAAAAACTTTCATTTCAACTCCTAGTAACAAGTGAGGTGTGAGGTGGAAAAACCAATAGCGGGAACATGCCCGCTATTGATCGCTCGTGCCTCACTAGATTTTCAGAATGCGCTCGCCGCGGCCAATGCCCGAAGCGCCTGTGCGTACGGTTTCGAGTATCACGCTACGATCGACTGCCTGGATAAATGCATCCAGCTTGGCGCCCGGGCCAGTCAGTTCGATGGTGTAGGTTTTCTCGGTAACATCGATGATGCGGCCACGGAAAATATCCGCCATCCGCTTCATTTCTTCGCGATCCTTGCCGGTTGCGCGTACCTTGATCAGCATCAGCTCACGCTCGATGTGCTCGGCTTCGTGCAGGTCAATCACCTTCACTACTTCGATCAGCTTGTTCAGCTGCTTGGTGATTTGCTCGATGATGTCGTCCGAGCCGGAGGTGACAATGGTCATCCGCGACAAGGTCGGGTCTTCGGTGGGCGCTACCGACAGCGATTCAATGTTGTAAGCGCGGGCGGAGAACAACCCGGCAACCCGGGAGAGGGCGCCCGCTTCGTTTTCAATCAGAATTGACAGAATGTGTCGCATGGTGTGATCAAGCCTTAGCTGAGATTGCCGTAGTCGCGTTCCTTGAGGGTACCGGTCTGGCGCACGTCCTGCATGTGCGGCGGCAGATCCATCTGGTTCAGGCCTTTGCCGTTACCTACCATCGGGAATACGTTGGTTTTCGGGTCAATCAGGAAGTCCATGAATACCAGGCGATCCTTCATTGCCAATGCTTCGCGCAGCGCACCTTCTACGTCCGACGGCTTGCTGATGCGCATGCCGACATGGCCGTAGGCTTCCGCCAGCTTGACGAAATCCGGCAGTGCATCCATGTACGATTCCGCATAGCGGTTTTCGTAGAACATTTCCTGCCACTGGCGCACCATGCCAAGGTAGCCGTTGTTCAGGTTCACGATCTTGACTGGTGTGTGGTACTGCTTGGCGGTCGACAGTTCCTGAATATTCATCTGGATCGAGGCTTCGCCCGTGATGCAGACAACGTCCAGCTCCGGATTGGCCAGTTTGGCGCCCATGGCGTAAGGCAGGCCGACACCCATTGTGCCGAGGCCGCCGGAGTTGATCCACTGACGCGGGCGTTTGAACTTGTAATACTGCGCGGCAAACATCTGGTGCTGGCCAACATCGGACGTGATGATGGCGTCGCCATTGGTCAGGCGATGCAGCGTTTCAACAACAAACTGCGGCTTGATGATGTCGCTGCCTTGTTCGTACTTGAGGCTGTTCGGCGCGCGCCACTCATCGATCTGTTTCCACCACGTCTTGACGGCTTCAGGATCTGCGCGTTCCGGCGTGCTGCGCAGCAGGGCCAGCATTTCGTCCAGCACGTCGCGGCAGTTGCCGACGATAGGTACGTCAACCTTGACCCGCTTGGCGATCGACGATGGGTCCACGTCAATGTGGATGATGCGTTTCGGCGAGCTGAGGAAGTGCGCGGGCTGCGATACCACGCGGTCATCAAAACGTGCGCCAATGGCGATCAGTACGTCACAGTACTGCATGGCCAGGTTGGCTTCGTAGGTGCCGTGCATGCCGAGCATGCCAATGAACTTTGGGTCGTCGCCCGGATAGGCGCCCAAGCCCATCAGGGTGTTGGTGCACGGGAAATCCAGGGTGCGAACCAGTTCGGCAACCTGTTGGTGTGCGTCGGAGAGTATCGCGCCACCGCCAACGTAGATCAGGGGGCGCTTGGCTTCGGCGATCAGTTGTACCGCTTTCTTGATCTGGCCTGGGTGCCCCTTGTTGATCGGTGTGTAAGAACGCATGTTCACCGAAGTCGGGTAATTGAATTCGGTTTTCTTCTGTGTCACGTCCTTTGGAATGTCGATCACAACCGGGCCTGGGCGGCCGGTGGTGGCGATGTAGAACGCCTTTTTGAAAGTGTCGGCCAGCTCGCTGACATCCTTGACCAGGAAGTTGTGTTTCACGCATGGGCGGGTGATGCCAACCATGTCGACTTCCTGGAATGCGTCCAGGCCGATTGCCGGTGTGGCAACCTGGCCGGAAATCACGATCATCGGAATCGAGTCCAGATGGGCGGTCGCAATACCGGTAATGGCATTGGTTGCGCCCGGGCCGGAGGTGACCAGTGCCACGCCAATGCGGTCGCTGGAGCGCGAATAAGCGTCTGCGGCGTGTACTGCAGCCTGCTCATGACGTACCAGCACGTGCTTGAATTTGTCTTGTTTGAAAATTGCGTCGTAAATTTCCAACACCGCACCACCAGGATAGCCGAATACGTATTCAACGCCTTCTTCGGCCAGGCAGCGCGCTACTATTTCTGCGCCCGTTAGTTCCATGTCAAACCTTTAAATATCTGCCAAATATGGATGATTTCGAACTAAATCGTATGGAGCCGCGCCGCAGCCGAAATCTTTCGGCAATGTTGCGTGCAAAGACGGCTCCGCCACTGTCTCCCGTCAAATCAAGTTGGCTGTGACGAGAGCGGAACAGGCTCAGTTACTGTTGGTAAACTCAGCTGTTGATTGCCGGGCGATGCGGATCAGCCATGCCGGGCAATGAGGTAAGTTTCACGCTGGTGAGCGTTGATCTATACCTTTTCAAGAACCTTAAACAGTAATGTATTCCGATAGTTTTGGTCAAGTTTTTCTGCCCGACTGGGTGGAGTGGTTTGCCCCGGTTTGTTACCATTGCGCGCTTGCATGTCAACCGTAATGGCCGGATATGCGTTTGACTTAACGTAAAGCGGGGCGGGTCTGGCTACTTATCAGGAAATGTCGGCATTTCTGGCGGATGTTGAACGGCGGGCGTTCAAATACGCAATGTTCGCCTTGCGGGACGAGCATTGTGCGCTGGACGTGGTGCAGGATGCCATGCTCAAGCTGGCTGAAAAGTACTCTGCAAAGCCGGCGGATGAG
Source organism: Pseudomonadota bacterium (assembly GCA_030917985.1). Taxonomy (GTDB): domain Bacteria; phylum Pseudomonadota; class Gammaproteobacteria; order Burkholderiales; family SCOH01; genus CALMFQ01. The sequence continues at coordinate 3,626 of JAUPTR010000128.1, forward strand.
TTGCCGGCACTGTTTCAGCGCATTTTGCAAAACCAGATACGTGATTTTTTGCGCAGACAGAAGGTACGTTCGTTGTGGGCCTCGCTGTTGTCGGTCTTTTCGCCGGTGGACGATGAAAGTGCCAATGCCGATCCGCTGGATGCGTTGAGTCCTGCTGGTGCATTGCCTGGACCTGGCCAGCCTGAGCTGGAGTTTCAGCAGCGGCAATTGCTGCAGGTCATTGAGCAGGGATTGCAGCAGTTGCCATTGCGTCAGCGGCAGGCATTCTTGCTGCGCTATTGGGAGGAGATGGACGTGGCAGAGACGGCTGCAGCCATGGGGTGTTCGCCTGGAAGTGTAAAGACGCATTGTTCGCGTGCAACACACGCTTTGGCTGAATGGCTAAAAAAGAAGGGTGTCGACAATGAATGAAAACAATCTCGGCAGACGGGCCAAAGCGTCGTTGGATGGTGCGCTGGAAAAGCTGGATCGACAGCAACTGGAGCGCCTCGCTCAGGCCCGACATGCGGCCCTGGATGTGTATGTATCGCCTTTGCGGCACAGGGCGGGTGTTCTGGCCGGAGGAATGGGGCGTGTGTCCTACGAGCGCCCTCATGCGCGCCAGTGGGTATCGTTGATGGCTTTACTGCTCGGCTTGTTTGGTGCTTATTGCTGGCTGGATCATGATGTCGTCGATGACGAAGTTGATGCCGTTTTGCTGGCAGATGATTTGCCGCTACAGGCTTATGTGGATCATCAATTCGATAAATGGCTCGCGCGCTGATCGTTTCGGCCTTGATGGCCGGCGCCTTTCTGGTGAGTGGGGCTCAGGCTGCATCACTCAAGGTGACTGCCACCGCATCTGCGCCCGCTAGCAAGCCGGCGCCTCGTTGGGCGCAATTGACGCCGCAACAGCAGCAGGTGTTGGCGCCGTTGGCTGCTGAGTGGGATGGCTTTCCGGATTTACAGCGCTACAAGCTGCTGGGCGTGGCTGCGCGTTATCCAAAACTCACACCGCAGGAGCAGCAGCGCGTGCGGTCTCGTTTGCAGGATTGGGCTCGCTTGACGCCCGAGCAGCGACGCCTGGCGCGACGCAACTTTAAACAGTTGCACGAACTGCCACAGGCCGAGCGTCAGGCCTTGAAAGACAAGATTCGTCAGGATGCAGGCAGGAAACCGCTGCCGGTGGCGCCACCCGTGGTGGTGACGTCGCCGGCGCCTGTGCGGTCATCTGCCGCACCTGTGCGGGGGGAGCAATAATGCAGGTTCCGGGTGTGTTGCCGTGCTTGTTGGCGCTGGTTTATGAGGCCGTATTGGTTGCAGCCTTGTTGATGGTGGCTGGCTTTGTTTTTCAGCCCCTGCACGGCTTGTTACCGCCGCAGATGGCCAGGGTCATGCAGTCGCTGTTTTTGCTACTGGTCCTGGCATTGTATTTTGGCTGGTGCTGGCTGCGTAGTGGCCAGACTCTGGCGCTGAAAACCTGGCGCATGCGTCTGGTTGCTGCTGATGGGCGTCCGCTTGCTTTACGTGCCGCGGCATTGCGATTTGTTATGGGCTTGTTGTTGTATCTGCCACTACTGGCGACATGTGTGTGGTGGTTCTATCAGAGGCAGCAGGCTTGGCCATATTTGCTGCTGATGTCACTGCTGTGGGGGCTGCATTGGGGATGGGCGCTGTTTGACGCTGAACGGCAGTTGTTGCTGGATCGCCTGGCGGGAACCCGTCTGATCAAAACCTCCGGGGGCCAAGCGGCGCCGTAACGGCTGCTTGCTGTGCCAGGTGGGCGGACTTTCGGGCTTGAGGCTGAACTGCTGCGCCGGCGGGATAGATGATCCGGATTTGCCGCCTTCTCGCCGTGTAGTCCCTCCATGCGTCTCGAATAACGAATAAATCCGGCCCCGTTTTCCCTTTCTGCTTGCGACCACCGCTCAAGTTCGACTGGCAGCCAGAATATTCGGCATTTCCGGGCTGCCCGTTGGCATGATGGACCCACCTTTTGCCTGCAGGCACTCAGCGCCTCTCCTGCTTCCATGTCATTCCCGCTCCGAGTACCAGCACCACTGCTGTAGTCATGGTGGCGGACAGCAAGGGTGGCCAGTCGTAAAGCAGCCCCAGGTGTTTGAACAGGCTGTTGGTGAAGTGGAATGCCAGGCCAATGATGATGCCGATAAACAGTTTCAGGCCCACATTGGTGCTACGGCGCTGACTTTGTGCGAACGGCAGAGACAGCAGCAGCATCGAAAGCGCGGTAAACGGGTACAGCAGTTTGTTCCACAGTGCGATTTCGTAGCGCGAGGTTTTTTGCTTGTTTTGCTTCAAATGCTGAATATAGGCATACAGATCCGCGACCGGCATGTGTTCCGGCGCCACCAGCAATACGGAGAGTATGTTCGGGCTCAAAACGGTGCGCCATTTGCGCTTGTCGGTAGTGGTTAGTGTCACACCCTCGAAGCTGATGTCGGTTTCACTGATGTTGTGGATCATCCAGTCGTTGCCAGCCAGAAACTCGCCGCGTTCGGCGCGGGTGATTTTCTGTAAATTGAACTGTTCGTCAAACTGGTAGATGCGGATGTCCGATAGCCGGTTGTCCGGCAGCACCTCGCGCACATTGATGAACGATTTGTCTTCTTTCACCCACAGCCCCGAGCGGAATTCCTGCGCTACCACCGAGTTGGTTGCCTGCAGGCGCAAGTGATTGGCCGCTTTCTCTGCCGGCGGGGCGATATATTCGCCAAACACATAGGTCAGCGCTGCAAATATCAGTCCTGCGGGCAGCAGCATTTTGACTACCCCGGTATTGGATACCCCGGAGGCCCGGATAACCGTGTATTCAGAATTTGCGGCAAGCTGGCTGAGTGCATGCAGGGAGCCGATCAGCGCAGCAATTGGAAACAGCTCGTAAATCCGCGCAGGCAGGCTAAGGCCAACAAACATGAACACCATCCACAGCTGGTAGCGGCCTTTGCCGATATCCTGCAGCTGATTGAGGATGTCAAAAAAGGCAAACAGTGCCAGCAGCAGTGCAAACACAAACAGCGTACTTTTGATGATTTCGCCGGAAACGTAACGCGCCAGAGTGTTCATTTGCCGGCCTTGCGGAAGGCGCCAGCCTGTCTTGCCAGCAGGAAGGCCGTGGTTGCCAGCAGTGCGCCATGAATTGGCCACAGGCCGATACTGGTGGGTAATTTGCCCTGGGCCATCCATGCATTGCCGACGCTGATGAAGTTGCTATAGATCATGTAGGCGAGCAGGGCCATCAGCATATTCATCGATCGCCCGGAGCGGGGCCGGGAAAAGCTGAGCGGAATGGCCAGCAGTGTCATCAGCGTGGCGCCAATCGGCGTTGCCAGGCGCCAGGACAGCTCCGCCAGGTGTCCCTGGGTCGGGTTGCGCAGCAGTTCCGGCGTGCTTTTGCCTGCGGTGGGCGTGTCTTCCTTGCCCGGCTCCTTTGGCTGGATCAGCAGCGTGTATTTGTCGAATTCGACAATGCGGTATTCTTTTTGTCCCGGTGTGCCTTCATAGCGCCGTCCGCCGCTCATTTGCAGATGCCGGTTGCCGCTGGCATCGGTAATCAGTTTGCCTTGATGGGCGCTGATGATGCCAAGTTTCTGGTTTTTCTCGGTCTGGACGAAAATATTGGTGGCAGAGCCTTGTTCGCCGCTGAAATTCTCGACAAAAAACACCCGGTCGGATGATTTTGCCTCCTTGAACAGGCCGGGGGAAATTGCGCTGCTTTCTTCCTGTGCCATCAGTTTTTGCTTGTATTCGTTGCCCTGGCGCACGGCCCATGGGCTCAGGCCCAGGCTGAGTGTGGCGATCACGATGATCATTGGCGCGGCAAAGGTCAGGGTCGGCCTGACCCATTCTGCAATGCTCAGGCCGGAGCTCATCCAGACTTCCATCTCGTGGTCGCGAAAACTGCGTGACAGCGCCAGCAAAACTGCAATATAGAGCGACAGGGAGAGCAGGATGGGCAGATATTTCAGGGCGGAAAAAGCCAGTGTGATCAACACCGCTTCAGTAGCAATCTTGCCGGTGGCGGCCATGCCCAGCAGGCGCACCATCAATGTGGTACTGATGACCGCCAGCAGAACCACAAAAATGCCGATTGTCAGCGTGGCCAGCTCGCGCTGGTAAAAGCGCTTATAAATCATTCCGCAGCTGGCCTTTTTGACAAGAAATATAAATCATGCCGATAATCGGATTTTTATGCCTGAATACGGTAAATTTTCGGGTATTTCTTATAATGATCAGGATTCTGGCAAAAATGTGCCGGAACCGCATGTCTTGTTATCCCGGCTGTAATGATGCGTTCTTGAGGAGCCAAGTGTGGAATTTAGCATAAAAAGCGGTAGCCCGGAAAAACAGCGCAGCGCCTGCGTGGTGGTGGGTGTATTCGAGTCGCGCAAGCCGACTCTGGCTGCAGATCTGCTGGATCGAATCTCGGATGGCTATATCTCCGACATCCTGCGCCGTGGGGATATGGAAGGCAAACTGGGCTCAACGGTGATCCTGCACAATGTGCCGCATACGCCGTGTGATCGGGTGATGCTGGTGGGCCTGGGCAAGGAGCGCGAATTCCGCGATGGCGAATTCCACACCGCCATCCGCGCGGCGATCAAGGCGTTGAGTGATACCGGTGCACCGGATGCAGTGTTCTATCTGACTGAAGTGCCGGTGAAAAAACGTGAAATCAGCTGGCGTATCGAGCATGCGGTGCAGGTGATTCACGACAGTCTGTATCGTTACGAGCGCACCAAGAGCAAGCAGGATGAACATAAACGTTCGCTGCGCAAGATCACCCTGTCGGTGTCGCGCCGCAGTGAGCTGGCCGCTGGCGAAGAGGCGTTGCTGCGTGGCGAGGCGATTGCCGAAGGCATGAATCTGGCGCGCGAGCTGGGCAATCTGCCCAGCAATATCTGCACGCCGACTTACGTTGCGCAACAGGCCAGGGAGATTGCCGACAAATTCGGGCTGCAGCTGGATGTGCTGGAGCGTGACGATATGCACCAGCTGGGCATGGGCTCTTTGCTGTCTGTGGCCAAGGGCAGTGTCGAGGCACCCAAGCTGATCGTGCTGAATTATGCCGGTGGTGACAAAAAACAGAAGCCGGTGGTGCTGGTCGGCAAGGGCATCACCTTTGATTCCGGTGGCATCTCGCTCAAGCCTGGCGAAGGCATGGACGAGATGAAATACGATATGTGCGGCGCGGCCTCGGTGCTGGGCACGATTCAGGCAGTGGCACAGATGAAGTTGCCGCTGAACGTGATCGCAATTGTGCCGACTTGCGAAAACATGCCGGCCGGCAATGCCTCCAAGCCGGGTGATGTGGTGACGTCGATGTCCGGCCAGACCATTGAAATTCTCAATACCGATGCCGAAGGCCGGCTGATCCTGTGTGATGCACTGACCTATGCCGAACGTTTCGAGCCAGATACGGTGGTCGATGTGGCAACCTTGACCGGGGCCTGCGTGATCGCGCTCGGCCATGTGGCAACCGGCCTGTATTCGAATCAGGACAGTCTGGCGCGTGAGTTGCTGTCGGCCGGCGAAGAGGCTTGCGACAAGGCCTGGCACATGCCGCTGTGGGATGAATACCAGGAGCAGCTGAAGAGCAATTTTGCCGATATGGCCAATATTGGTGGCCGGCCGGGCGGCAGCGTGACTGCAGCCTGTTTTCTGTCGCGCTTTACCAAGAACTACGAATGGGCGCACCTGGATATCGCCGGCACTGCCTGGAAATCCGGCAAGGATAAAGGCGCGACCGGCCGTCCTGTGCCATTGCTGACACGTTTCCTGATTGGCCGCGCAGACCAGCTGGAAGGCCGTGTGCCGATGCGCGGTCGCCCACGCCGGGTAACCGAGGCCGACGGCGAAGACGGCCAGCATGACGCGGATTGATTTTTACACCGGTGCAGCGGATCGCCAGCGCGTGGCGGTCCGGCTGGTGCTGAAAGCGCTGGAGCAGAAGCGCCGGGTTGCGATCTATACCGATGGCCCGGTCGCTACCGATGCGCTGGACCATTTGTTATGGACCTTCCAGCAACTGAGTTTTGTGCCGCATTGTCGTGCCGATGATGCGCTGGCGCCGGAAACACCGGTGATTATCGATCACCAGTACAAAAACTTGCCGCACACCGAAATCCTGATTAACCTGCATTCAGACTCTCCGGCGTTTTTCGAGCAATTTGAACGTGTCATCGAAATTGTTGGCGACGACGAACAAGAAAAAGCCCTGGCGCGGCAGCGTTTCCGTTTCTACCGCGACAAGGGTTATCCACCCCAGACTCATACACTGGGCAAAAACTAACCAACATACCCGCATATGAGCCAGGATTCGCAACCCGATCACACCGATGAACTGCTGGGCCGCATGGACGCGCTGCTGGGCAAACACCGCCCGGCAGAAGCCACTGGCGACGAGGACGACATTCCGGTGTTGACCGAGGTCGTGATCGAAATCGAAGAGCCAGACCCGGATATCCCGGTGCTGCAGGATCTGGCGCCCGAATTTGATTCGGCTGCAGCGTTTGCCGAGCAGGATACCTTCGACATTCCGGTGCTGGAGGAGGCGCTGCCTGACAGCCTGGCGGATCTGACCGCGTTTTCGCTGGAAGAGGGCGAGCCGGAGGTTGAACTGCACATTGATCCGCCCCCGGCGCGTGAGCCAGAGCTGGTGTTGCAAGAGCCGGCACCGACCGGGCTGGAAATTACGCTGGAGCTACCCGATCTGCCGCTGCTGGTCGACGAGGCCCCGGTCTTGATGCAGGCCGTGGCGGCACCGGTGGCGGTGCGCCACAGCGATATCGCCGCGATTACCGATGAAATTCTCGCCGATGTGGATGCCGGCCTCTCTGCACGCGTAGAGTCGATTGTGCGCCGCCAGTTTGCGTTGACGCTGGCCGAGTTGTACCGCACCAGCCTCAACGATGCGCTGCAAACTGCCTTGCAGGAGATTCGTCAGGATCTGCGCAGCACAGTCGAACAAGTCGTGGCAGAGCAACTCTCGCGGCGCGAGCACGACTGATCGCGATACCAAATAGCAACGATACTTTGTCGTCGGCCCTCGTCGTACAATGTGTACTGTCTTCGGGCCTCCTTCGCGTCTCGTTGCTATTTGGTATCGCTAAGATTTGTGTATCCAGCAAAAACGGCACGTTGTTTAAACGTGCCGTTTTTGTTTATTTGCCCGGCACCAGTCGCACCGGATTCTGGTATTGCTTGTCGACATTCTCCGGCTTGAACGGGAATGCCTGATAACGGTGCTGATACCACCAGTTGTTGCCGTCGCTGTAATGCGGGCTGGACGGGTTGCTTGACTGGCCGCTGCTGTTCACCGCCAACATTGGCTCATCTCGGCTGAAGTCGACAATGATGCGCATCGCCGGCACCAGCCAGGCATCAAAATTTTCGCCGATGCGGTAGGACGAGACGTTGAGCGTAGTGTGATCGCCGCCGGCCGGGTAGGGGCCGTAGTTGAAATAGCCGTCAAACCAGCCCAGTACAGTGTGCGCCACGCTGCCCAGGTGTTTCGACAGCTTGCTGCCTTCGGTCTGCCAGGTGTACGTGTGCAGCTTGCCCCAGGCCCAGTTGCCGCGATCGTTGCCGATGCGTTGTTGCAACAGGTCGATGCTGTTGGCCATGGCGCGAGCCAGCGTGTCGGCGCGGGTTTCCTGTTGCGGGGTACGGATATCGTCCCAGAACGGGCTGTCTTCGCGCCCCAGCAGGTGATCGTTGATGGCGCCGTAGCTCGCGTCATTGCTGGCCATGAAGGCCTGCCAGGTCTGCCCGTCGAGCGGCCCCAGTTCGTCGCCAAAGGTGTCGATGGCGTAGCTGTGGAGGAAGCCCCCCCACACTGCCGCCGGGGGCGAATCGGCGTGCAGGTTGCCGTCAAAGCGCAGCAGTGTCCGCAGCGCTTCTTCTGCGTTCTCGCGTTGTGCTGCCGGCAATTTTGCTATCGCCTGTTGCAGCTTTTGCTGCTCGGCCGGCTGCTGGATCAGATGCACGAATTTGTCGGCAAACAGCGAGTGCTGGTCGGCATGCATCGCCTGCATCGATTTCACATCATGCTGGCTGCGCGCTGCCAGCAGTTGGTCGGCACGTTCACCGCGCTCGGGGAAATACCAGCTGGTGCTGAAACGGTGTGATTCGGCTGCCGGCAGCTTGCGGTTATTGGCGCTGCTGATAAAGCCCGGCGGCGGGTTGACCAGAAACGGATGCTGCGCCGGATCAACAAAACCCTGCCACTCGTATTCACTGCCCCAACCGGGTGAGGGCAGCAGCCCCAGGCCGTTTTTGCGGACCGGATGGCGACCGGTGACTTGCCAGGCGATGTTGTCCTTGTCTGCCAGCACCATGTTCAGGCCCATCATGCGAATCTGCTTCACATGCGGCAGCGCGGCTTCAACCGATGTTGCCTGTGATAGCTGCAGGAATGCATCCGCGCTGCGATCCGCTTCGTAAGTGGCTTGCTGCAAGGCAACACCATAGCGCGATTGCAGCTGGTTGCCCGAGAGAAAGGTTTTTGGTGGATTGGCCAGCGCCTTGTTCAGCAGCGGGCCGTGGCGGGTTTCGTAGATGGTTTCGGTGAAGCTCTCGCCACCCTTGATCCTGAAGGTTTCCCGGCGTTCTTTACACGGCAGCCACTGGCCCTGATACAGGTAGTGCAGCTTGCCGTCGATGTCTTTCAACTGCTCCAGAAAAATGTCCTGGTTATCGGTCATCACCATCGTCATGCCCCAGGCGATATGGCCGTTGTAGCCGGCCATGATGCCCGGCGCACCAGCCACGCTCACACCTGCCAGCGATAGCCCCGGTGCGCGCAGCTGCGCATAGTTCCAGAATGAAGGCTGGGTCAGCAGCAAGTGCGTGTCGTTGGCAAACAGGCTGGCGCCGCCAGCCGTGCGCGATTTGTGCACCACCCAGTTATTGGAAGCCGCCAGCGGCGTCAGGCCCATGCTGTTCAGTTGTGCCTGCACCAGCTTGAGTTGCTGCAGTTCATTGCCGACTGCCTGCAGATCCAGCCCGGCAAGTTTTTTCACTTCTTCGAATGGCAGCGCTTCATCGGGATAAATCGGGTGCAGCCACGCGGCTTTTTCGGTGCCCACTGCCTGTGCATGGCGCAGGAAGGCAATTTCTTCGTGCAGGTTCTGTGCCAGCGCAAAGTTCACCAGCTCGGCGGCAATCAGCGAATCCTGTGGCGTCCAAGGCTCAGGCTGATAGCCAGAGAGCTTGATGTCGGCCGGATATTCCTTGCGCGCCAGCCAGGCATTCACGCCATCGGCGTAGCGCTGCAGATACTGCTTCATCTGCGGCGATGCGTTATCCCACGCCAGTTGCCCGGTGCGGCGCATGTTCTGGGTGCGCATATAGCGGTCGATATCCAGCACCGCCGGCCCGGCCATTTCTGCCAGACGGCCTTGCGACATCAGCCGCAGGCCCAGCATCTGGTTCAGGCGGTCGCGTGCGGCAACAAAGCCCTGGGCAAACATCAGGTCATCAATGTTCTGCGCCTCGATAAATGGAATGCCCAGCTCATCGCGGCGGATTTTGACCTCGCCGCTCAAACCGTTGAGCGGGATTTCGGCAGGCAGCGGTGCTTCGGAAAAGCTGGCGCGCATGATGCCGGCACAGCCGGACAGGGTCAGACCAATAGTGGCAATCAGGCAGGCAAGGCGCGTGCGGCGCAGGGACATAAAATTTCTCCTCAATTTGACTGGTGTTCAGTTCTATGACGGACGATTGTAGCAGCAACGCCAGCCGGCTTGGCGCTGGCGTCAAAATCGGTGATTAGTCGGATCGCATGCGGCAGTGCAGCAAGGCTTCGTTTATAATTCGCGGTTTACGAATTTCTAGCCAGACACCCGCCATGACCGAACTCGCCAAAAGTTTTGAACCCCAAGCCATTGAAGCCCGCTGGTACCCCTACTGGGAGCAGCAAGGCTATTTCAAGCCGAGCATGAAACAGGGCGCGCCTGCGTTCTGCATCCAGCTGCCGCCGCCGAACGTCACCGGCACGCTGCACATGGGCCACGCTTTCAACCAGACCATCATGGACGGCCTGACCCGCTACTACCGCATGCGCGGCTACAACACGCTGTGGCAGCCGGGCACCGACCATGCCGGTATCGCCACCCAGATCGTGGTGGAGCGCAAGCTGGATGCGCAAGGCATCACCCGCCATGACCTCGGCCGCGAGAAGTTTCTGGAAAAAGTCTGGGAGTGGAAACACGAATCCGGCTCGACCATCACCCGCCAGATGCGCCGCATGGGCGCCTCGGTGGATTGGTCGCGCGAATATTTCACCATGGACGAGCAATGCTCCCGCGCCGTTACCGAAGTGTTCGTGCGCCTCTACGAGCAAGGCCTGATCTACCGCGGCAAACGGCTGGTGAACTGGGACCCGGTGCTGGGCACGGCGGTGTCCGATCTGGAAGTGGTGAGCGAAGAAGAAGACGGCCACATGTGGCAAATCGCCTACCCGGTGGAAGGCTCCGACGAAAAGCTGGTAGTGGCCACCACCCGCCCGGAAACCATGCTCGGCGACGTGGCGGTGGCGGTTAACCCGGAAGATGAACGTTACAAACACCTGGTCGGCAAAAAGCTGCGCCTGCCGCTGGTTGAGCGCTCGATCCCGGTGATTGCCGATGACTACTGCGATCCGGCATTTGGCACCGGCTGCGTGAAAATCACCCCGGCGCACGATTTCAATGACTATCAGGTAGGCAAGCGCCACAACCTGGAGCCGATCAGCATCCTCACTCTCGACGCCAAAATCAACGATCTGGCGCCGGATCGCTACCAGGGCATGGACCGCTTCGAAGCGCGCAAACGCATCGTTGCCGATCTGGAAGAGCAGGGCCTGCTGGTCGAAGTGAAGAAACACAAGCTGATGGTGCCGCGCGGCGACCGTACCGGCGTGGTGATCGAGCCGATGCTCACCGACCAGTGGTTTGTCGACATGAAAGACATCGCCGCCCGCTCGCTGCAAGTGGTGCAGAATGGTGAAGTCAGCTTCGTGCCGGAGCAGTGGATCAACACCTACAACGCCTGGCTCGCCAACATTCAGGATTGGTGTATCTCGCGCCAACTGTGGTGGGGCCACCAGATTCCGGCGTGGTACGACGAAGACGGCAATGTCTATGTCGCCCGCAACGAGCAGGACGCCTTGCAGCAATCCGGCGGCAAACCGGTGAAACGTGACGACGACGTGCTCGACACCTGGTTCAGCTCGGCGCTGATTCCGTTTTCCACCCTCGGCTGGCCGGATCAGATGCCGGAGCTGCAGGCATTCATGCCGTCCACCGTGCTGGTCACCGGTTTCGACATCATCTTCTTCTGGGTGGCGCGG
>JAUPTR010000129.1 GCA_030917985.1 Pseudomonadota bacterium
CACCTGTGCACCATCAACGATTTCGAAGACTTCTGCCACAAACATAATGTGCAGATTCTCGAACGCGAAATTCTCACACGCGGCAACAAGGTCGAACTGTTTCCCAACTGGCTCGGCAATCTGGCGGTATACCGCATCCAGTCTCGCTAAGCATTGTGCCGGTAGCCTTGGCTACCGGTAGCATCACCGCATTGCCATATGCGAATAAGCGGCCATACGCGCATGCACATTTATTAATGTTCTCTAATATTGCTATCATGACTTGAGCGTCGCAGCAATTAGCCCGCTGACGCCAGACATCGTTGGAGAACAGTCATGAAACGCCCTGCCCTGCTGGCTCTGCTGGCCACCTTCATCAATACTGCCTGCGCCGGCGATGGCCAGTGGCAAACACTGACTTACAGCAGCAACGTTCCCGGCATCCACAGCAACCCGCTACGTGGTTTTTTGCCTTATGAAGGCAGCTACAGCAATTTTCCGCACAGCATGGAGTATTTCTACCTGCCGCTGCGCAGCCTGATGAACGGCCCCGACAGTTACGACTGGCGCACGCTGGAGCAACATCTCGGCAATATTTCCCGGCGCGGCCATCAGGCCGTGTTGCGCATCCAGCTGGATACGCCGGGAGAGCCGACGGGTATTCCGCAATACCTGCTGGATGGCGGACTGAAAACCTGGAGCTACAGCAATTACGACAACAAGGGCAAAAGCCTGTTGCCAGACTGGAACGACCCCAGGCTGGTGCAAGCCCTCACCAGCTTCATCGGTGCTTTCGGCGCACGTTATGACGGTGATGCGCGTATTGGTTTCATCACCGCCGGCCTGTATGGCTTCTGGGGCGAATGGCATACCTATCCGCTGACCAGGCGCGAGATGAACGAGACCAATCGCACCAAGCTGATGAGCGCCTACCAGCAGGCATTCAAGAAAACCCAGATCCAGCTGCGCGTACCGGCATCCAGCAATGCCACGCTGCTACGTCAGTTTGGTTATCACGATGACATGTTTGCCGACTCGACGCTGGGGCCGGATGACTGGCATTTCTGGCCCACCCTGCTCGGCGCTGGGCTGGGCGATATCTGGAAAAACCGCGCCATTGGCGGCGAAGTAGCACCGGCACTGCAGGCCGGTCTGTTCAACAACTGGCCGAACAGCATTGGCCAGGATGTCGATACGGCAATTCGCACTACACACGTCAGCTGGCTGCTCAACCACGGCCTGTTTGAAGCAGCAGCCAACGACAATACTGTTTACAGCAATGCGCTACAGGCACAACAAACAATGGGCTACCAGCTGTTCGCCAGCGCGGCACGGGTGCCGGACATTGCCAGTGGCGCCAAGCTGGTGGCCGATGTGCAGCTGGGCAACAAGGGCGTGGCGCCGTTTTATTACAACTGGCCGGTTGATATCGGTGTGCTGAACGGCAACGGCCAGCTGCTGAAATCCTGGAGCAGCGGCTGGACGCTCAATGACATTCTGCCTGGCAGCACACTGCAGCGGCATTTCGAAATGGCCGGCCACGGGCTGGCAGATGGCAGCTACAAGCTGGCGCTACGCATCCGCAACCCCTTGCTTAACGGTCAGCCGGTGAAGCTGGCCAATCTGGAGCAGGACCTGGATGCCAGCGGCTGGCTCAGCCTGCAGGCATTCAAGGTGGGCGCTGGCGGTAGCAGCACGCCACCTGCCAGCACCACCACACAACTGATGCTGGACGATTTCAACGACAGTAACACCGGCATCAACGCGTTTGGCCTGTGGACCGGCGCCAACGGCTTCGTCAACGGCAGCGGGCAGCAGATCAATGGCGCACTGGTGTTCGACTATGCCGACGATGGTTATTTCGGCAGCAGCATCAACCGCAGCCTGAGCAGCTTCTCAACCCTGGCATTGCGGCTGCGCGGCGCCAATGGCGGGGAGCAGAATCATTTCCACCTGCAGCTGGGCGGTGTCGACAAGGCATTTGCCAGCCTCACCAGCAGCGCCATCAGCAGCAGCTACCAGACCATTCGCATTCCATTCAGCGCCTTTGGCAGTGCCTTCAACAGCGGCGCCACTGTGGACGCGCTCCGACTGAGCTTCTGGTTTGGCTACAGTGGCCGCATCGAAATCGATTCGATCTGGTTTGAATAAGCGCTTTCAGCACACGCGCATGCCGTAAATGGCCATGCGGCTGAAACGCTCGATGGTGGCGAGAATGGTATCGATATCGTCGACATTGTCTTCGCCCTGCAAGCCAAGACGGCGCTTGAGGCCGGGCCGGGCAAAGGTGAAGCCGATCAACTGGCCAAGATAGGCATGCGCCAGCCGGGTAACATCCGCCGCACCGGCCGGCTCGCGCAGCAGGCGGCCGATCAGTTGCTCCAGCAGCTGGTAGACCGGATCGACAAATTGCCGGTACACACTGTCGAACGCCGCAGACTGACGAAATTGCTCACGACTGTGCAGCACCATCCAGATACCGCGATGCAGCGGATCCAGCGCAGTGCGAGCAAGTGCCAGCGTCACCTGTAACAGCGTGGCTGCCAGCAAGTCTGCGTCTGGCCTGCCTTCCAGCGTGGTTTGCGCGGCCGCCAACACCGGCGCCAGCTGCGCGGCA
>JAUPTR010000130.1 GCA_030917985.1 Pseudomonadota bacterium
TTGGGTTTGCTGGCTGAACGCTTCGACCTGCAGGACACAGTGGCAACCCGCCAGTTCCTTTACTGCGGCGCCGCGTCCGGCAAGGATCGGCGTCAGGCCCAGTTTCACCGCCTGTTGTGCGATCAGCTTGCCGGTATAGCCGTTGGCGCCGTAGATCATCCAGTTTTTCATTGTGGTCTCCTCGTTCTGGCAAGGCTGGATTATAAGGGGAAGCAGTTGGCGGGCCATTATCTGTGGCCAATCACAGAAGCAAGCGAGGGGCAATCCCACTGCCACGAAAATATGCTCGTAGCTCGGACTTCAGTCCGACGCAGTCGCTTGCGTTCGGCACCGCGCCGGACTGAAGTCCGAGCTACAAAAACTGCTTGTATTCGCGGCAGTGGGGGCAATCCCCGTGCGTGGGTTTAGCGGCCGATCTGGTTCAGGCCGCAAACGCGGATGGTTTCGCCGCTGACGCCGCCGGCTTCAGGGCGGGCAAGGAAGGTGACCAGTTCAGCCACATCTTGCGGCAACCCGCCTTGTGCCAGTGCGTTAAAGCGGCGAGCCACCTCGCGGATCATGAACGGAATGGCCGCCGTCATCGGCGTTTCGATAAAGCCGGGCGCCACTGCGTTGACGGTGATGCGGCGGTTCTGCATGGCCGGCGCCAGCGCGTGGGTCAGGCCGATCAACGCCGATTTGGCCAGGGCATAATTGCTCTGCCCGGCGTTGCCGGCAATACCGGAAATCGACGAGAGGAAAATGATCCGGCCTTCGTCGTTGAGACCATTCTGCGCCAGCGTTTCCGCCAGGTGGTAGGGCGCATGCAGATTGACGTCCAGCGCGCTTTGCCAGTAGTCGGGCGGCATGTTCTTGAAACGTTTGTCGCGGGTGATGCCCGCATTGTTGACCAGCACATCCAGCCCGCTGCCCAGCTTTGCCGCCGCATCACGGATGAGCTGTGGCGCATCGGCAGAGGTGATGTCCAGCGCCAGGGCCTGCCCGTTGAGTGCGCTCATTGCGCTCTCCAGCGCCGGATTGCCCGGGCGGTCGATGCCGATCACTTTTGCACCTTCGGCGGCAAACTGGGTGGCAATCGCCAGGCCGATGCCCTGTGCCGCACCGGTGATGGCTACCACCTTGTCGTGCAGCGCGGTGGGTTTCAGCCCGATGTGGCGGCGCGGCAGGCTGACGGCAATGCTCTGGCCGGTGATAAATGCCGAGCGTTTTGACAGCAGGAATGCCAGCCAGGGCAGGGCCGCTTCTTCTCCGCGGGCAACAACCTGTAACTGATTGACGGTGACGCCCTTGCTGCCGAGTTCCTTCGCCAGGCTTTTGCAGAAGCCCGTCAGTGCTTCGGCAATGGCCGCACGTTGCCAGTCAACACCGCTGGTGGTGTGGCTGAGCAGCACGATGCGATCATTGGCCTTGAGTTGTGTAATACGTGGCTGCAGCATCGCCAGCAATTCATCAAGCGCATGCAGATCGGTCCAGCCGGTGGCATCAACAACAATACCTTGCCGCTCAGCCTCGGCAGCGGAGCGGATGCCCGGCAAGGCCAGGTCGATGAAGCTGCCCTGGCCAAGGTAGGTGTAATGTACATCCTGCAGCTCGTCATCACGCCAGGCGCCGCTGGCGCGTTGCAGTAACGGTGCTTCCGGAATGGGCGCGCCAAGGGCGCGCATGATTTTCAGCCAGGCGGGATTGTTATTGTTGGCAGCGGGCATGCGGGTTTGACCTGAGTCTCGATTGCTTTGCAGATATTCTAGTAAAGCCCTGCGCGATTTACAGTATTGTCATGTCACACGCGCAGTGGCGGCTCTTGCAGTGCCGCTTGCTGCTCGCGCAGCGCCAGTATCTGATCCTGCCAGTAGCGCTGGCTGTTGAACCAGGGGAAGTTGGCCGGAAACGCCGGATCATCCCAGCGGCGCGCCAGCCAGGCGGCGTAATGCAGCATGCGCAAGGTGCGCAGCGGCTCGATCAGCCATAACTCGTGTTCGTCGAAATCGGCAAATTCGCTGTAACCATCAAGCAGGTAACCCAGCTGGGTTTGCTGTTCCAGCCG
Source organism: Pseudomonadota bacterium (assembly GCA_030917985.1). GTDB lineage: Bacteria > Pseudomonadota > Gammaproteobacteria > Burkholderiales > SCOH01 > CALMFQ01. The sequence continues at coordinate 2,045 of JAUPTR010000130.1, forward strand.
CTCGCCCGACAGCAGCATCCACAAATCCTGAATTGCCGGGCCCATGCGACTGTCGTCGAAATCGACAAAATGCGGCCCGGCATCGGTCCAGAGGATATTGCCGGGGTGGCAGTCGCCGTGCAGCCGCAGCGTGGCAAAAGCGCCCGCTTCCTGCCAGCGCTGACGAATCAGCGGCAGCAGTTGTTCGCAGAGCGTGGCATAGGGCGTATGCAGCTCGGGCGGCAGATTGCCATGCTGCAGGATGAACGCCACCGGCTCTTCGCCAAAACTGGCGATATCCAGTGTTGGCCGCGCCTGGAATGCCGTCAATGCACCCACCGAGTGAATGCGCCCCATAAAGCGCCCCAGCCATTCCAGCGTATCGGTGTTGTCCAGCTCCGGCTGGCGCCCCGGCTGTTTCGGATAAAGTGCAAAACGGAGATCCAGATGCTGGCCGAGTGTATGGCTGCCATCCAGCGGCAACGGCGCCACCACCGGAATCTCGCGTGCTGCCAACTCGCTGCTGTAGGCGTGTTCTTCCAGAATCGCCGCATCGCTCCAGCGCTGTGGCCGATAAAACTTGGCGATCAGCGGCGGGCCTTCGTCCTGGCCCACCTGATAGACGCGGTTTTCGTAACTATTGAGTGCCTGTAACCGGCCGTCGCAGCGGTGGCCGCTGGCGTCGATGGCATCGAGGATCACATCGGGGGTGAGGTTTTCGTAGGGGTGCACGGCTCAGACTTCAAAAGGTGGCAGCTTTTTTGCCACCAGGGTGTGATTCAACTGCACATAGTGCGGCAGGCCGTTTTTGTAGGGAGGGTAATCCTCGCCTTGAATCAGTGGCGTCAGATAAGCGCGGCAGGCCGGGGTGATCGAATAACCATCGGCACTGATAAAGTCTGCCGGCAGCGGTTTTTCCATATTGGCGATCTGTTCCAGTTCTTGCGGGCGAATCTCCCAGCGATAAGGTGCATCACTCAGCCGGAAAATGCCCGGCATTACGCCGTTATGCCCTGCCAAAGCCAGCTCCACCGCCGCTTTGCCCAGCGCATCAGCCTGCGCCACATCGGTTGCCGATGCAATATGGCGTGCGGCACGTTGCAGATAATCCGCCACCGCCCAATGGCACTTCAGGCCAAGCTGCGCTTGCAGCAATTGTGCCAGCACCGGCGCCACGCCCCCCAGTTGTGCATGGCCAAAGGCATCGGTCAGGCCGGTTTCCGAGAGAAATCGTCCCTCGTTATCACGCAAGCCTTCTGATACCGCAATCACGCAATACCCATATTGCGCCACGCAGGCCTGCACCTTTTGCAAAAAGTCTGCCTGATCAAAGCGCCGCTCCGGAAACAGCAACAGAAGCGGCCCTTGCTCCGGCGTTTCGCTCGCCAGCCCGCAGGCTGCGGTAATCCAGCCCGCATGGCGGCCCATTACTTCGAGAATGAATACCTTGGTCGATGTTTTTGCCATCGATGCCACATCCAGGCTGGCTTCGCGGATCGAAGTGGCAACGTATTTCGCCACCGAGCCAAAACCCGGGCAGTTATCGGTGAGCGGCAAATCGTTATCGACGGTTTTCGGGATATGGATCGCCCGTAGCGGGTAGTCCATCTGGCTGGCCAGTTGCGATACCTTGAGGCAGGTATCCGCCGAATCGCCGCCACCGTTGTAGAAAAAGTAGCCGATATCGTGCGCACGAAACACTTCGATCAGCCGCTGATAGTGCGCCCGGTGCTGCTGCAGGTCTTTCAGCTTGTAGCGGCACGAGCCAAAGGCACCGCCGGGCGTGTGGCGCAGCCCGGCCAGTTTTTCTGCCGACAGCAGCGAAGTGTCGATCAGCGCCTCGTTCAGCGCACCGATGATGCCATTCTGCCCGGCCAGCACCTTGCCGATCTGCTGTCGATGCTGGTGTGCGGTCTCGATCACCGCCGCTGCCGTGACATTGATCACCGCCGTAACCCCGCCGGATTGGGCGTAAAACGCGTTTCTCGGCAACATGGACATCCTCCCGAATTGGCTCCCAGCCGCGATTGTAGCCGAGTCCAGGCCAGAGCGACCCTGCTGCTGCGCGCTTATTCGCATGCATGGCTGCAGCCCGCTCTGGCATTGGCTCGCAGGCCGGCCTGCAGGCCGCGCTGGTATTGGTTTGCAGCCGGGGCGGCAGATTGTGCTTGTGGCTGGTATCATGCCAGCCCTGTCTGTTCTTCTGCGAGCGCCTGCCATGTCCCACGACGAAATCATTGAAATGACCCGGCAATGGCTGGAAAAGGCCGTGATCGGCCTGAATCTGTGTCCGTTTGCCAAATCGGTGTATGTGAAGAATCAGGTGCGTTTTGTCGTCAGCGATGCGCAGCATCTGGATGCCTTGCTGGAGCAGTTGGATGAGGAGCTGGATTTGCTGGCCGCGGCTGATCCGGAGTTGATCGATACCACCTTGCTGATATGCCCGACGCAGTGGCCGGATTTCGAGCAGTTCAACGATTTCATCGAGATTGCCGACCGGGTGGTGGAAGAACATGAGCTGGATGGGGTGTTGCAGATTGCCAGTTTTCACCCGCAGTTCCAGTTTGCCGATACCGAGCCGGACGATATCAGCAATTTCACCAATCGCGCGCCGTTCGCCATCCTGCATTTGCTGCGCGAGGCGAGTATCGAGCGGGCGGTGGCGGCATTTCCGGATGCGGCACATATCTATGAGCGCAATATCGAGACGCTGCAGAAGCTTGGCCTGGCCGGCTGGCAGGCGCTGGGTTTCAGCGACGCGGCGGCGGAGAAGAAGGCATGAGCCAGACTCCTGAAATCAAGCCGGGACAGTCGGTCGAGCTGCTGAAAGAGCTGCACATTCTCACCCGCGACGGCAAGCTGAATCAGGATAGCCGGCGCAAGCTGAAGCAGGTGTATCACCTGTACCACTTCATCGAGCCGCTGCTGCAGGATGTGCTGGCCGCCGGCAAGGGGCTGACGCTGGCCGATCATGGAGCTGGCAAGTCATATCTCGGCTTCATTCTCTACGACCTGTTTTTCAAGGCGCTGGATCAGGGGCATATCTACGGCATCGAAACGCGTGAAGAGCTGGTGCAGAAATCGCGCGAACTGGCCGAGCGTCTGGGCTTCGAGCGCATGTCTTTCCTCAATCTGACGGTCGAGCAGTCGATCACCTCGCCAGCGCTGCCGGAGCAGATCGATATCGTTACCGCGCTGCACGCATGCAATACCGCCACCGATGACGCGATTCGCTTCGGTCTGGCCAAGCGCGCCAAACATCTGGTGCTGGTGCCATGCTGCCAGGCGGAAGTGGCTGCGGTGCTGCGCAAGCACAAGAACCAGTCGTTCGGCAAAACGCCGCTGTCGGAGATCTGGCGCCACCCGATCCACACACGCGAATTCGGCAGCCAGATCACCAACGTGCTGCGTTGCCTGTTGCTGGAGTCGCACGGCTACAACGTAACCGTGACCGAGCTGGTCGGTTGGGAGCATTCGATGAAAAACGAGCTGATCGTCGCCACCCATCAGGGCACGCCGCGCAAGAATGCACAGCAGCGGCTGGAGCAGATTCTGCAGGAACTGAATCTGGACGAGATGCGCGAGCGGTTTGTTTATTGACTATCTCGCGCTATTTGGCGTAATGGGGAGATGTTTATTCTTGCAATTGTGGTGGATTTGAATTACTACGCACCTAAATCTTGTTTAGGTTTTCCTCATTTCGTTTAGCCATTCTTGAGTTGCTTCCGCAATATGAGGGTTGTTTTTGCTCAAGTCATGGATAATCGATGCAATATCGTCAACTGCGGCGAGCTTAGGCTTGGATGCAGAGCTGAGGTTGCGCCGTGCTGCTTCTGTCGCCAAGTATGCTTTCTCTAGTGTTGTTAGTTGTGGCTGCTGCAATAAGCTCTGTAGTATTGAGTTGAATGGTACATTCCCGGGAGAGTCTCCGGCATTTGTTGGGAGCGGCTGACTAACGTCTATCTGTCGTTCAGGTTTGTTGATGAGGGATGCTTCCGATAGTTTTTGAGCTAAAGAAGTAGAAAAACTCTTGTCGCCGGGGGTCGGGCTGGCAGTGCTTGTATTCTTGTAAGGAGCGGGCATGGCTTGGGCAAGATTAACTTTCATGGCGTGACCCTTTTTAGCTTTGCGTGGAAATTTTCTAAAAGATTTGGAGGAAACAATGTCTAAAGGGAAAGTGATTTTCAACCACCTGATTAGCAAGAATCCTCAGCTACGATGTTTTAAGGTGGTTTGCTTGGCACAAACGCTTCAATTATTCGCATTCTCCCGCCAAAAAAACGCCTCAATGCCACATTGATCCCTTAGACTGTCAGCCCCGTCAATGGGTGGCTGAGCATTCTTGCTAATCAGGTTCAACCAAGCCTTGCCCTGCAATATTCATCTTTCATCGAATGTCTGGCAGGGCTGGCATGTTACTTAACGATATACACTATTTGGGGATCGGCTGACTTGGATTGCCTTGCTGTGCTCCTCGTTGCTTGAATAAGTAGCTGAGCTCCTTCTTTTTTGTAAAAATCTCCCAGTGGAATCATTCTTACAATTGATCTTCCCTCAAAAGCGCGACGAATTGTTGATGGCGCTACCTGCGATGCGAAGCGGGGCATCATTTCCATACCATCTATTCTTTGCCAGCGTGCTTGATAAGGGGTATTCGCTTCACTATTAAATCGATAGTGGTCGTTATTATAACGTATTGTGTAATTTAGCTCTTCAATGGCAGACCTGATTATGTCCCTACATCAGCCAGAATCCCGATTTTGAGCTAAATTTCAGAGAAGATC
>JAUPTR010000131.1 GCA_030917985.1 Pseudomonadota bacterium
AATTCTCAGCCTGTTGAAGCAAACCTATTGCGGCAACATTGGTGTTGAGTACATGCATATCATCCACTCCGAGCAAAAAAAGTGGATTCGCGAACGTTTCGAATCGGTACGCTCGCGCCCGGAATTCAATGCAGCAAAAAAACGTCGTATCCTCAAGCAGCTGACTGCTGCCGAGACCCTGGAAAAATACCTGCACACCAAATACGTTGGCCAGAAGCGCTTCTCGCTCGAAGGCGGCGAAAGCATGATTGCCGCGATGGACGAACTGATCCAGCGCGCAGGTGAAAAAGGCGTGCAGGAAATCGTGCTCGGCATGGCTCACCGTGGCCGCCTGAACGTGCTGGTGAACACACTGGGCAAACTGCCGCGAGATCTGTTCTCTGAGTTTGAAGGTAAACACAGTGATGAACTGAGTTCCGGCGACGTCAAATACCATAACGGTTTCTCGTCGAATATTCCGACTCCGGGTGGCCCGATTCACGTTTCGCTGGCATTCAACCCGTCACACCTGGAGATTGTCAATCCGGTGGTGGAAGGTTCGGTACGTGCACGCCAGCAGCGGCGCGGTGACCGTACCGGCGACCAGGTGGTGCCGGTTCTGCTGCACGGTGATGCCGCGTTTGCCGGCCAGGGCGTAGTGATGGAAACCCTGGCACTGTCGAACACCCGCGGCTACGGCACCGGTGGCACCATCCACTTCGTCATCAATAATCAGATTGGTTTCACCACATCCGATCCACGCGATTCGCGCTCGACGCTGTACTGCACCGACATTGCCAAAATGGTTGATGCGCCGGTATTCCACGTTAACGGTGACGATCCGGAAGCTGTTGTTTTCGTGTTGCAGGCAGCCCTGGATTTCCGCATGGCGTTCAAGAAAGATGTGGTCATTGACATGGTTTGCTTCCGCAAACTGGGCCACAACGAAGCGGATGATCCATTTGTTACCCAGCCGATGATGTACAAGAAGATCAGTCAGCATCCGGGTACACGAAAAAATTACGCAGACCGTCTGGTTGCCGAAGGCGTGATCGGTGCCAGCGAGGCTGATGAGATGATCCAGGCTTACCGTGCCGCCCTGGATCGGGGCGAACACGTTGAGCAGACCCGGTTGTCCGACTATCAGCGTAGCTACTCGATTGACTGGACGCAGTTCAAGGGGACCCACTGGGCTCATCCGGTTGAAACTGCAGTTCCGCTGGGCGACCTGCAGCGTCTGGCAGAAAAGGTCACCACCACCCCGGCCGATTTCAAACTGCACCCGGGCGTGGCAAAAAATGTAATCGAAGCACGCAAACGCATGGGCAAGGGAGAAATTCCGCTCGACTTTGGTATGGCCGAAACCCTGGCTTATGCCTCGTTGCTGGAATCCGGTTACGCCGTGCGTCTGTCTGGCCAGGATTGTGGCCGCGGTACCTTTACCCATCGCCACGCGGTATTGCACGATCAGGCGCGCGAACGTTGGGATCAGGGCGCCTATGTGCCGCTGCGTAACCTGTCGGAAAAGCAGGCGAGCTTCCTGGTGATCGATTCCTTGCTGTCGGAAGAAGCAGTGCTTGGTTTTGAATATGGCTACGCCTCGGCTGAGCCAAACGAGCTGGTGATCTGGGAAGCGCAGTTCGGTGACTTCGCCAACGGCGCACAGGTAGTGATCGACCAGTTCATCACATCTGGTGAAACCAAGTGGGGCCGTTATTGTGGCCTGGTGATGAGCCTGCCGCACGGCTATGACGGTCAGGGGCCGGAGCACTCCTCATGCCGCGTCGAGCGTTATCTGCAGATGTGTGCCGAGCACAATATCCAGGTGGTGATGCCATCAACCGCAGCACAGTGGTTCCACGTATTGCGTCGGCAGATGTTGCGTCCGTACCGCAAGCCGCTGATCGTGCCGCTGTCGAAACGTCTGCTGAAAGCCAAGGAAGCCTCGTCGGATATCGACGAGCTGGTGAATGGCAGCTTCAAGACCGTGATCGGAGAGGCTGATGCCAGCATCGATGCGAAGAAAGTGAAGCGCGTGGTTGTCTGCGCCGGCCAGGTGTATTACGACCTGGTCAATGCGCGCCGCGAACGTGAAGTCAGCGACATCGCCATCCTGCGTCTGGAACAGCTGTATCCGTTCCCGACTGATACCTTCCGCGAAGAACTAGCCAAATTTCCGGCCGCCAAGGAAGTGATGTGGGTTCAGGAAGAACCCCGCAATCAGGGCGCCTGGCTGCAGATTCGTCACCGTCTTGAAGCCGGTCTGGGGGCGAAGCAGACGCTGGCTTATGCCGGTCGCGTGTCATCCGCTTCACCGGCGGTGGGTTATATGAGCAAGCATGTCGCGCAGCTCAAGGCCTTCCTCGAAGAAGCCATGACCCTGAAAAAATAATTCAGAACCCGTGTAGACAAGTTTGTGCCCGGCCAGCCAACAGCGCGCCGGGCCATCTGAAAGAATCGGAGATAACGATGCTGATTGAAGTAAAAGTACCGCAACTGCCGGAGTCGGTGACAGAGGCGACGCTGGTGTCCTGGCACAAGGCCGAGGGCGAATATGTGCAGCGTGATGAAAACCTGATTGATCTGGAAACCGACAAGGTGGTACTGGAGTTGCCGGCCCCGCAAGCGGGTGTATTGGTAAAAATCATCAAGAAAAACGGCGAAACGGCCATCAGCAACGAGCTGATTGCACAGATCGATACCGAAGCCAAGGCTGGCGATGTGGCGCCAAAAACCGCCGCAGCACCTGCCGCGCCCGCACCAGTAGCAACACCTGCAGGAGTACCTGAGTCGGCCATTGGTTTTGGCACTGCAGTGATGCCGGCCGCACGCAAGATTGCCGAGGAAAAACAGCTGGACACTTCGGGCATTGAGGGCTCCGGCCGCGGAGGTCGAGTCACCAAGGAAGATGTACTCAATAAACTGGCTACCCCGGCGGCTGCGCCGGCAGCGGCAGCTTCCTCCGTACCGGTTGCGTCGGCACCATCATTGCTGGCTGCCACGCCAGTAGCCGTCAACGTACAGAATGTGCTGGCGGGCCGGCCGGAACAGCGGGTGCCAATGTCGCGTCTGCGTCAGCGCGTGGCCGAGCGTCTGGTGCAATCGCAACAGACCAATGCGATCCTGACTACCTTCAACGAGCTGAACATGCAGCCGGTGATGGATCTGCGCAACAAGTACAAAGACAAGTTCGAGAAAGAGCATGGCGTCAAGCTCGGCTTCATGTCGTTTTTCGTCAAGGCAGCAGTTCATGCGCTGAAAAAATACCCGGTGCTGAACGCGTCGGTTGATGGCTCCGACATCATCTACCACGGCTATTTCGACATCGGTGTGGCCGTTGGCAGCCCGCGTGGCCTGGTGGTGCCGGTTATCCGTAACGCCGATCAACTGAGCCTGGCGGAAATCGAGAAGCAGATCACCGACTTCGGCAAACGTGCACAGGAAGGCAAGCTGGGCATTGAGGAATTGACTGGTGGCACTTACACCATCTCCAACGGCGGTACCTTCGGCTCAATGATGTCGACCCCGATCATCAACCCGCCGCAGGCTGCGATTCTC
>JAUPTR010000132.1 GCA_030917985.1 Pseudomonadota bacterium
CATCCAACCGCAATTTTGAAGGACGTCAGGGGCAGGGTGGGCGCACCCATCTGGTGAGCCCTGCGATGGCCGCAGCGGCAGCCATTGCCGGCCATTTCGTTGACGTGCGGACATTTGCTTAAAGGAGGCCACCATGCAGAAATTTACCCAACTCAACGGCCTGGTGTGCCCGCAGTATCGCGCCAACGTCGATACCGATGCGATTATTCACAAGCAGTTCCTGAAATCGATCAAGCGCGCCGGTTTTGGCCCGAACCTGTTCGACGAATGGCGTTATCTGGATCACGGCGAGCCGGGAATGGACAAGTCCAAGCGCCAGCCGAACCCTGATTTTGTGCTGAACTTCCCGCGTTTTAAAGGCGCGCAGGTGTTGCTGGCGCGTGAAAACTTCGGCTGTGGCAGCTCGCGTGAGCATGCACCGTGGGCACTGGAAGACTATGGTTTCCGTGTGGTGATTGCACCAAGCTTTGCCGACATCTTCTTCAATAACTGCTACAAGAATGGCTTGTTGCCGATCGTGTTGGCCGCTGACACCGTGGACAAGCTGTTTCAGCAATGTGCTGCGAGCGAAGGTTATCGACTGAATGTGGATCTACAGCAGCAGACGGTGACTACGCCGGCGGGTGAGTCGTTTGTCTTTGATATCACCGATTTTCGCAAGCATTGCCTGTTGAATGGTCTTGATGAAATCGGCCTGACGCTGGCCCATGCCGAAAAAATCAAAGCGTTTGAGGCCCAGCGCCGCCTGACGCAGCCTTGGTTGTTCGCCTGAGGTCAACACGTCATGTCGCTACCCGCCACTCAGACTGAACTTGAGCAAATCCGTGCTGAATGCCGGATCATGGTGAAAAACCGCGCTTTTGTTTCGGCTGGCGCGGCCACAATTCCAATTCCCGGTGCCGACGTGCTGGCGGATATGGCTGTGTTGTCGACCATGCTGCAAACCATCAACGAGCAGTTTGGCCTGTCGCAGCAGGACCTCGATCAGCTTGATCCGGAAATGCGCAAGTTTGCGCTGGCTGCGGCTGGCAGCATTGGCAGCAAGCTGATCGGCAAACTGATCACCAAACAACTGGTGGCGCTGGTGTTCAAGAAATTTGGCGTCCGTTTTGTCTCCAAACAAGTGGTGCGGTTTGTGCCATTGCTGGGGCAGGCAGTGGCCGCTGGCCTGAGTTACGGCGTGATTGCCCGTATCGGTTATACCCATATCGATGATTGTTATCGGGTCGCGCAGCAAGTGCAGCGTGCCCTTGTTTCAGTGAAAGCAGAGTAAGTTATGAAAGTTCTGGTTCTACCAGGTGATGGTATCGGCCCTGAAATTGTTGCGCAGGCAGTGCGTGTATTGGAAAAACTGCAGGCTGATGGCTTGCCGCTGGAATTGCAGCACGCGCCCTTGGGCGGCGCCGCTTACGACCAATATGGTTCGCCATACCCGGATTTCACGCAGAAGCTGGCTCGGGAAGCCGATGCCATCCTGCTCGGCGCCGTGGGTGGCCCGCAATACGATACGCTGGATCGCCCGCTGCGTCCGGAGCGTGGCCTGCTGGCCATCCGCAAGGACCTCAACCTGTTCGGCAACCTGCGCCCGGCAATCCTCTATCCGGAACTGGCCGGCGCCTCGTCGCTGAAGCCGGAAGTGGTGTCGGGGCTGGACATCATGATCGTGCGTGAACTGACCGGTGACATCTATTTCGGCCAGCCGCGAGGCATTCGCACCAACGAAGCCGGCGAGCGCGAAGGCTTCAATACCATGCTGTACAGCGAGTCGGAAATTCGCCGTATCGCCCATGTGGCATTCGGTATTGCGATGAAACGCAACAAGAAGCTGTGTTCGGTAGACAAGGCCAATGTGCTGGAATGTACCGAATTCTGGAAAGAAATCATGATCGACGTGGCAAAGGAATACCCGGAGGTAGAACTCACCCACATGTACGTCGACAACGCAGCGATGCAGCTGGTGCGCGCGCCGAAGCAGTTCGACGTGATCGTGACCGGCAATATCTTTGGCGACATCCTGTCGGACGAGGCCTCGATGCTGACCGGCTCGATCGGCATGCTGCCATCGGCGTCACTGGATCAGAACAACAAGGGTTTGTACGAGCCGTGTCACGGTTCGGCGCCGGATATCGCTGGCAAAAATGTTGCCAATCCGCTGGCGACCATTCTGTCGGTAGCGATGATGCTGCGTTATTCGTTTGCTCAGGAAGACGCTGCACAACGTGTCGAAAATGCCGTGAAGAAAGTGCTGGCGCAAGGCTTCCGCACTGCGGATATCTACGAACCGGGTACACAAAAAGTTTCGACAACAGGTATGGGCGATGCCGTACTGGCAGCGCTATAATTTTTTCGTTAAGTATTTGGCAATAAAGGATTGATCATGCGAGTAGGTTTGGTCGGCTGGCGCGGGATGGTGGGTTCGGTGCTGATGCAGCGAATGAAGGAAGAAAAAGACTTCGACACAATCGAGCCGATTTTCTTCACCACCTCGAACGTTGGTGGCAAGGGTCCGGATATCGGCAAGGATGTGCCGCCGCTGAAAGACGCAAAAAACATCGACGAACTGAAAGCGATGGACGTGATCATCACCTGTCAGGGCGGCGATTACACCACCGAAATCCACGCCAAGCTGCGTGCTGCCGGCTGGAATGGCTACTGGATCGATGCGGCATCGACACTGCGTATGGAAAACGGTGCCGAGATCATTCTCGACCCGGTTAACCGTAACGTGATCGATGCTGCGCTGGCCACAGGCGGCAAAGACTTCATTGGCGGCAACTGCACCAACAGCCTGCTGCTGATGGGCGTGGGCGGTCTGTTCAAAGCCGGCCTGGTCGAGTGGGTCAGTTCGATGACTTACCAGGCGGCATCCGGCGCCGGTGCGCAGAACATGCGCGAGCTGATCAGCCAGATGGGCGTTGCACACGCATCGGTGGCTGACCTGTTGGCCAACCCATCGTCGGCAATTCTGGAAATCGACCGCAAGCTGGCGGAAACCATGCGTTCGTCGCAGTACCCGACCGACCAGTTCGGCGTACCGCTGGCTGGCAGCCTGATTCCGTGGATCGACAAGCAGCTGGACAACGGCCAGTCGAAGGAAGAGTGGAAAGGCCAGGCTGAGGTGAACAAGATCCTCGGCACTGCGCAGACCATTCCGGTTGACGGCCTGTGTGTACGCATCGGAGCCATGCGTTGCCACAGCCTGGCGCTGACCATCAAGCTGAATAAAGACCTGCCGCTGGCCGAAATCGAAAGCCTGATCCAGGGTGGCAACCAGTGGGTGAAATTCGTGCCGAACCAGCGCGACATCTCGATGCGCGAACTGACGCCGACTTCGATCACTGGTGGCCTGCAGGTGGGCGTTGGGCGTGTGCGCAAGCTGAACATGGGGCCGGAATACGTGAGCGCCTTTGTCTGCGGCGATCAATTGCTGTGGGGGGCTGCCGAGCCGCTGCGCCGCATGTTGCGGATTCTGCAGGAGCACTGAGCACAAAAAACAGCCGGTTAATCAACCGGCTGTTTTTTTATGGCGATGGCAATAACAATCAGGCTTCGTTTTGCCAGGTCGAATGGGTGCTGCGGAATGCGGCCTCGATTTGTGAAAATAAGGGCTTGTATTGCTCGGTAATATACGGGCGCAGCAAGGACAGCACTTGGCGCACACCGCGCTTGCTGGTTTCTTCGGTGATCGGATCTTTCGGATTCGCCGTTTGCTGGAAGGCAAACCAGAATTTGACGATGATCCAGCAGTTCACCACCAGGGTTTCGATTTCTTCCTCATCGGTATGAATGAATTCCATTTTCACGAATTCACGGAACAGCCGCGTCAGGATTTCGATAATCTCTTCACGAACAAACTTCTGGTAGGCTTCAGCCAGCTTTTCGTTGCGGGCCAGCAATCCTGGCAGGTCATAGAACATGAAGCGGAAGCGCCACATGCCATGGAAGGCCGTGTCCAGATATTTGAGCATGTCCGATGCTTCGATTTTGGCATTCCCCGGTAGCGACAGTCGGGTTTGCATGAAGCTGCGGTATTGCAGGAAAATCTGGTAAATGATCTCTTCTTTGTTGCGGAAGTGATAATACAGATTGCCCGGGCTGATCCCCAGATGAGCCGCAATATGGTTGGTGGTAATAGCGCGTTCGCCATGCTCGTTAAAAAGTTCGAGGCTGGCTTGTATAATCCGGTCGTAGGTTTTGATTCTTGGCATGTGTGGCCCTGTTCGGGTAAATACGGCCGAGATCGTTAATAATTGCCGGCGCGTAATAAACTAATTTAGTCAACTTCTAAACTATTAGCTCTAATTATAGTTTAATGCTAGTTTTTGTGCAACGCAGCATGCGGTTTTTAAGTCGAATGTTTGAGAAAAAACATTGTCTTGCAGCTTGTTGGCGATATTTGCTCCCCATTTTACGTTGCAGAAATGAGACATGATGAAATGCCAGATACTCTACTTTGCGCGCATGCGTGAGGTTTTCGCGACTCCGGCGGAGGAGGTTGCCTTGCCCGATTCGGTTCGTACCATTGCCGATTTGCTGAATTGGCTGCGCGCGCGCGGCGAACCCTGGTGTTCGGAGTTGGCTGCGGGCAAAACGTTCCGTGTCGCGTTAAATCAGGAAATGGCCAGCCTGGATCAGATATTGACCGATGCCGCCGAAGTGGCCATCTTTCCGCCAGTTACCGGAGGTTAGTCAATGATTCGCGTACAGCAAGAAGATTTTGATGTGGCTGAAGAGTTGCGGCAAATGCGTGCCGCCAATCCAGCGATAGGTGCGCTGGTCAGCTTTGTTGGACTGGTACGCGATCTGAATGAAGGCAATGCCATTTCATGCATGATGCTGGAGCATTATCCGGGCATGACGGAAAAATCGTTGCTGCAAATTGTTGTCGCAGCGCAACAGCGCTGGCCGTTGCTGGCGGTGAGGGTGGTTCATCGAATCGGGCCCTTGGTGCCGTGTGATCAGATTGTGCTGGTTGCGGTAGCTTGTGCCCATCGGGGTGATGCTTTTGCTGCTTGTGAATTTATTATGGATTATCTGAAGACCAAGGCGCCGTTCTGGAAAAAAGAACAAACGCCTGCTGGCAGCCACTGGGTGGATGCGCGTGAAACCGATGGCAGGGCTGCTGCGCGCTGGGAAAATTAATTTAGAATTCAGGCTTGAAACCTGCCACAACAGCCACATCTGGCTTTGGCAGGATACTCAGAATCAGTTCAGTGAACATCTGCCTGTCATGTCTGGCGGATAGTTTTCCCTCTGCAATACCCTTAAACACCACAGGAGTACAAAAAATGGCCGTTCTGGTTGGTAAAAAAGCCCCTGACTTCACTTCCGCTGCCGTGTTGGGCAATGGCCAGATTGTTGAAGACTACAATTTTGCCGCTGCAACCAAGGGCAAATACGCCGTTGTTTTCTTCTACCCGCTGGATTTCACTTTTGTTTGTCCTTCGGAGCTGATTGCATTTGACCATCGCATGGAAGAATTCAAGAAGCGCAATGTTGAAGTGATTGGCGTGTCGATTGACAGCCATTTCACCCATAACGCATGGCGCAATACCCCCGTTGAAAAAGGCGGTATCGGCCAGGTGGGCTATACCTTGGTTGCCGATATCAAACACAGCATTTGTCAGGCTTATGACGTGGAAAACGAAGGCGGCGTAGCGCTGCGCGGTTCTTTCCTGATCGACCGTGACGGTGTTGTTCAGCACCAGGTTGTCAACAACCTGCCGCTGGGCCGCAATGTTGATGAAATGATTCGTATGGTTGATGCGCTGCAATTCACCGAAGAAAACGGTGAAGTATGTCCGGCTGGCTGGAACAAGGGCAAAAAAGGCATGACTGCCAGCCCGGAAGGTGTAGCCGCATATCTGGCTGGCAACGCCAAGGAACTGTAAGTCTGCTTTTGGCGACTTTCGCCTGATCCGCAAGTACAACGGCCCGCGCGTACCACGCATGGGCCGTTTTGTTGAGGAAGCGCTGATTTATTGGCTGGGCGGGATGAAGTGCAAGGAGAAGGTCTTGAATTTTATTCGAACACGATACCGGCAACCACTTGACGTCCTTCACTGAGCAGTACGTTGAAGGTGCGACAGAGGGCACTGATATTCATTATATCGACACCGATCTGGCGATCCGTCAATGAGCGATAGAGTTTAGGGTGCGGGAAACGAATGGTCTGGCCGGTGCCAATCAGTACCAGTTCCGGATTCATTGCGGCAAGCATCGCAAAGTGCGATTCATCCAGCTGGGCAAAATTGGCGACGGGCCAAGGTTTTATCTGTTGTCCAGTTACGATGAGTGAGCCTTGGTGCGTGGCCTTGTTGACTTCAACATAGTTGTTGCCATAGCCGTTAAACAGATTGCCTTCGGTGGTTGCGAGATGCAGCTTCATGGTCGGGAATTTCTTATCGGGAAGTTGTCGGCGCCGGCTTCATTGCAGCGGCCCCGTTAGTCAGGTAGGATTATAAGCCTTTTTCACCGAATCATTTTCTGGCCTGAAAATGCCTGTTTGCATGTTGCACTATATTAACGCATCTCCCGTGGCAGCCGATCATCTTGCCTGGCGGTGCCGTTCCGCAACCGACATGGCCCGTAAGGGCAGCCTAACCGTTACCCACCTCTGAAATACGGGCGCCATTGATGGCGCAGTCGGCTTATTTTTTGCGGAAATTTACACATGCAACCCATACTCAAATCCAACAAGCTCCTTAACGTCTGTTACGATATTCGCGGCCCGGTGATGCAGAAGTCGAAACAGATGGAAGACGAGGGGCATCGCATCATCAAGCTGAATATCGGCAACCCGGCACCCTTCGGTTTCAACGCTCCGGATGAAATCATTCAGGACGTGATCCGCAATTTGCCGGAGTCGTCTGGCTATTGTGATTCCAAGGGGCTGTTCTCGGCACGCAAGGCGATCATGCACTACACCCAGCAGAAGCAGATTGTGGGTGTGACCATCGAAGATATCTATATTGGCAATGGTGTCTCCGAGCTTATCGTGATGGCAATGCAGGCCTTGCTGAACAATGGCGACGAAGTGCTGGTGCCTGCACCGGATTACCCCTTGTGGACTGCAGCGGTCAGTCTGGCTGGCGGTAATGCCCGTCACTATATTTGTGACGAAGGCGCGGGCTGGATGCCGGATATCGATGATATCAAGGCCAAAATCACGCCGAATACGCGTGCGATTGTCATCATCAATCCGAACAATCCGACTGGTGCTGTGTATCCGGATGCCGTGCTGAAAGAAATCCTGCAACTGGCGCGTACCCATCAGCTGATTGTCTACGCCGACGAAATCTACGACAAAATTCTCTATGACGGCCGCACCCACACTGCGCTGGCATCGCTGGCAGAAGATGTGCTGTGCATCACCTTTGGTGGCCTGTCGAAAAACTACCGGGCCTGTGGTTATCGAGCAGGCTGGATGATCGTCTCCGGCGAAAAGAAGCATGCTCAGGACTATATAGAAGGCCTGAATATGCTGGCTTCGATGCGCCTGTGTGCCAATGTGCCGGCCCAGCATGCAATCCAGACGGCGCTGGGAGGCTATCAGAGTATTGACGACTTGGTATTGCCGACGGGCCGCCTTTGCCGTCAACGCGATCTTGCCTGGCAACTGCTGACAGATATTCCGGGTGTGACCTGCGTCAAGCCTGAGGGCGCGCTGTACCTGTTCCCCAAGCTCGACCCGAAAATGTATCCGATCGCCGACGATCAGGAATTCATTCTTGAATTGTTGCTGGAAGAAAAAGTCTTGCTGGTGCAGGGTTCTGGCTTCAACTGGCCGACGCCGGATCATTTCCGCGTCGTGTTTCTGCCGAATACCGATGACCTGACCGAAGCCATTGGCCGTATCGCGCGCTTTCTGGAACATTATCGCAAGCGGCACAGCGCATGAGTTTGCGGCTTGCACTGGTAGCAGGCTCTGCGCCAATTTTGGTCGAGCCGCCATTGCTGGCGCGTGCCGAGCCAGTGCACCGGCAACTGCGGCCGCACCTGGCCGACAACTACGCGGCAATCATGGCCGGCATTTTTGCCGATGGTGGCGAGATGATTGTCGCTGTGGACGCCGCTGGTGAGGTCGCCGGGGTGGCGGTATACCGCTGCTTCCGTAATACCTTCAGCGGTATGCGTTTTCATGTGGATGATTTGGTCGTAGATGCCGCAAGACGTTCGACCGGTGTTGGCAGGTTGCTGCTGGCCTGGCTCGAGCAAGAGGCGGCACGACGCGGAGCAAAGGGGCTGGAGCTGGAATCCGGCACCCAGCGCACCCAGGCGCACAAGTTTTATTTCCGCGAAGGTTTTGTAATCAACGCGTTTTCGTTTAAACAAGATTTTGAATTGAATTGACAATACCATGAAACCGATCAATGTAGGCCTGTTGGGCATCGGCACGGTTGGCGGTGGTACCGCTACCGTTCTCAAACGTAACGCAGAAGAAATCAGCCGCCGCGCCGGCCGTGCGATCCAGCTGAAAATGGTCGCTGACCTGAACACCGAGCGAGCACGCGAAGTCGCAGGCGAGGGCGTTGAAGTGACCAACGATGCGTTCAACGTGGTCAATAGCCCGGATATCGATATTGTTGTCGAACTGATCGGTGGCACGGGTATTGCCAAAGAGCTGGTGCTGAAGGCCATCGAATCCGGCAAGCATGTAGTCACTGCTAACAAAAAGCTGCTTGCCGAATATGGCAACGAGATTTTTGCCGCAGCACACAAAAAAGGTGTGATGGTTGCGTTTGAAGCCGCTGTCGCCGGTGGCATCCCGATCATCAAGTCGCTACGTGAGGGTTTGACTGCCAACCGCATCGAATGGATTGCCGGCATCATCAATGGCACCAGTAACTTCATCCTCACCGAAATGCGCGAAAAAGGCGCGGCATTTGCTGATGTGCTGGCTGAAGCCCAGCGTCTGGGTTATGCCGAAGCAGATCCGACTTTTGACATCGAAGGGCACGATGCCGCGCACAAGCTGACCATCATGTCGGCAATCGCTTTCGGTATCCCGGTGCAGTTCCCCAAAGCCTATCTGGAAGGTATTTCCAGGCTGACAGCAGAAGACATCAGCTATGCGGAGGAGCTGGGCTACCGCATCAAGCTGCTGGGTATTACCAAGCGCAAGCCGGGCGGTATCGAGCTGCGCGTTCACCCGACGCTGATTCCGGAGCAGCGACTGATCGCCAATGTCAACGGCGTGATGAATGCTGTGCTGGTGAAGGGGGATGCCGTTGGTCAGACCATGTATTACGGTGCCGGCGCTGGTGCAGAGCCGACTGCCTCTGCCGTGGTGGCTGATCTGGTTGATGTGACTCGTCTGCTGACTGCCGATCCGCACCATCGCGTTCCGCATCTGGCATTCCAGCCGAACCAGATGTCGGATCTGCAGATTCTGCCGATTGATGAAATCGAAACCTGTTATTACCTGCGCCTCAAGGCCCTGGACAAGAAGGGCGTGCTGGCAGATGTAACCCGCATTCTGGCAGATACCGATATCTCAATCGACGCTATGATGCAGAAAGAGCCGAAGCCGGGCGAAGAACTGGTTGATGTGATCATCCTCACCCATCTGGCTGTGGAGAAAAACATCAATGCGGCGATTGCCAAGATCGAGGCGCTGTCGACCATCAATGGCAGCGTAACCCGTATCCGCCTGGAAACTCTGGACAAGTAAGGACTGGCCATGCAATACATCAGCACACGCGGTGGCATGGCCCCGCAATCGTTCTCCGATATCCTGCTTGGTGGTCTGGCGCCCGATGGCGGCCTAGTGGTGCCGACCGAGTTGCCAAAGTTGGACA
>JAUPTR010000133.1 GCA_030917985.1 Pseudomonadota bacterium
TGGCTGTGGAGCGACATCCGCAACGCAGATGGCTACAACCCCACTGCACCGGAGTTCTACACCCAGCCGGGGCGCAATCTGCGTCTATCCGTGCAGGCCGACTTCTAATCTCGTAGCCCCTTGTGCCGGCAAGCCCGCGGTTTGCCGGCAACTTTTTTGCATGAATGGCTGAAGTTCGATGAATGTAGTGCGTTATTGTCTGGGTTTGTTGCTGTGGCTGGCTGCCGTGTGCCAGGCGCAGTCGGTATTGATTATTGCCACCTCGCCGGTGCCGCAGGGCAAGCTTACCTTGCTGCGCGAGATCGGCCGGCAGCAAGGCCTGCAGGTGCAGGCCGAACTGGTGGAGAAATTGTCGCCGCAGGCGGTGCCGGGCCTGTTTGCCGGGCGCGATCTGGTGATATTCGATGCCGGCCGCGAACACATGCAGGCCGTTGTCCGTGGCCGGCTGGCACCGGCTTTGCCGGGGCTGAA
The DNA here is from genome assembly GCA_030917985.1 of Pseudomonadota bacterium. Lineage (GTDB taxonomy): Bacteria > Pseudomonadota > Gammaproteobacteria > Burkholderiales > SCOH01 > CALMFQ01. The sequence goes on from JAUPTR010000133.1 coordinate 472, forward strand.
AGCGCCGCACATCTGGATGCGCGATGACGCGCCGCAGGCGCAGGGTTTGCCACCGGCGCTGGCGCAGCGGCTGCATGCCTATTTTGTGAATGGCGGGCGTGCCAATTTCGAAAACTTCTTCCGCACCCTCAACGCCCATTTTGCCGGCCGTTCCGCTGACGGCATCGCGCCGCCGTTCGTGTTTCCCGAAATGGCGGTGTATTACCCCAAGTCGCCGCAGCAGATTTTTGCCAGCCCGGCAGATTATTTGCGCTGGCGTGGAATCGACCCCGCCCAACGCCCGCCCACGGTGGCGATTGCCTTTCACCAGCAATATCTCGGCGCCGAAATGATGACCCAGATCGACGACCTGATCCGCCGTATCGAGGCCGGTGGCGGGCTGGCGCTGCCGTATTACGCCGGAGTGATGGGGCCGCATGCTGCCATGCTCACCGTCAACGGCCAGCGGGTGGCCGATGTGATGATCAACACCCAGATCGTGCTCGACCCGGAAGGGCGGCGCAAGGAACTGGCGGCACTCGGCATTCCGGTGCTGCAATCGCTGGCTTACCGCAAGGGCGACGTGGCCGACTGGCGCGCCGACCCGCTCGGGCTGGCGCTGATGGATGTGCCGTTTTATCTGGCGCAGGCCGAATACACCGGCATCATCGACCCGATGGTGACGCACGCCAGCAACAAGCTGGACGGCAGCATTGCGGTGATCGACGAACAAAGCCAGGCGCTGGTCAACAAGGCGCTGAACCTGGTGCGCCTGCAGCGCCTGCCGAATGCCGACAAGCGGCTGGCGGTGCTGTTCTGGAACTACCCGCCGGGCGAAAAAAACCTCTCCGCCTCGTATCTCAACCTGCCGCGCAGCTTTGTCAGCACCTTGCAGGCACTGCAGGCCGCCGGTTATCAAACCCGGCCGCAGGATGAAGACTGGCTGGTAAGCCGGCTGCAGCGCCTGCTGGCGCCGTTTTACCGCGACGGCCAGCTGGCCGGCCTGTTGCGCGACGATCTGGCCGAACGCCTGCCGGTCAAAACCTACCGTGCCTGGCTCAAACAACTGCCGCCCGCCGTGCAGGCCGAACTGCAGCAACGCTGGGGCGATCCGGAAAAATCGGCGATGGTGCTGCGCGACGGCGGCGAGCCGGTGTTCGTGATTCCGCGTCTGGCCATCGGCCAGGTGATTTTTTCGCCGCAGGCGCCACGTGGCGAAAAATGGGAAGACAAGCAAAAGGCGCTGTATCACTCCACCACCGCCGCCCCCTCGCATTTCTATCTGGCGCAATACCTGTGGCTGCGCGCCGGCTACCAGAGCGATGCCATCATCCACTACGGCACCCACGGCTCGCAGGAATGGCTGCCGGGCAAGGAGCGCGGCCTGTCGGTGAACGACTACCCGCTGCTGGCGGTGGGCGATGTGCCGGTGATCTACCCCTATATCGTCGACAACATCGGCGAGGCGCTGCAAACCAAGCGCCGTGGCCGCGCCGTCACCGTCACCCACCAGACGCCGCCGTTTGCCCCGGCCGGGCTGCACCAGCGCCTCACCGAAATCCACGACCTGCTGCACGCCTGGCTGGCGCAGGACGAAGGCGCGGTGAAGCAGCAGCAGGCGCAGGCGCTGCGCAGCAAGGTGCGCGCCGAACGTATCGACCTCGATATGGGCTGGGACGACGCCCGCATCAACGCCGACATGCGCGGCTTCGTCAACGCGCTGCACGATCACCTGCACGAACTGGCGCAAACCGCCCAGCCGATGGGCCTGCACAGCTTTGGCAATGCGCCGCAGCAGGCCCACCGTATCGGCACAGTGCTGATGATGCTGGGCCAGCCATTCTGGGAGGCCGCCGCCAAAGCCGCCGGCCAGCCTGATTCTGAACTGGACGAAGCGCTGATTGCCGACTACGCGAAACTGGCCGACACCCCGCCGTGGAAGCTGCTGAGCGGCTATCTCGACGGCAGCCTGCCAGCCCCGCGTGATGCGGCACTGGCAAACCTGCTGGTGCAGGGCAAACGCTGGTACGACGAGCTGGGCGCGGCGGGCGAGCTGCAGGGGTTGTTGTCGGCGCTGGCGGGTGAACACCGGCCCACTTCCTACGGCGGCGATCCGATGAAAAACCCGGATGCCCTGCCCACCGGCCGCAACCTGTATGGCTTCGACCCCTCGCGGGTGCCGACCAAAGCCGCCTGGCAGGCCGGCAAAGAAGCCGCCGAGGCGCTGATCAGCGCGCACCGCGCCAAAACCGGCAAGGCACCGAAAAAGCTGGCGTTTTCGCTCTGGTCGGTGGAAACCATGCGCCACTACGGCCTGCTGGAAGCACAGGCATTGTGGGCCATGGGTGTCGAGCCGGTGTGGGATGCCGGCGGCCGGGTGGTGGATGTGAAACTGGTGCCGCGCAGTGCGCTGCAGCGGCCACGGGTGGATGTGGTGCTGTCGGCCACCGGCCTGTATCGCGATCATTTCCCCAATGTCATGAAGCAACTGGCGAAAGCCGTTGAGCTGGCGGCCCGTGCGCAGGAACAGGACAACCCGCTGTATGCCAACAGCCAGGCGCTGCAGCGCAAACTGCAGGCGCAGGGCATTGCCCCCGAGGCCGCGCAGCGCGCAGCAGAAACACGCATTTTCTCCTCCGCATCCGGCCGCTACGGCACCGGGCTGGACGACGCAGCGCTGGCCACCGACACCTGGAAAAACCAGGCCGAAGGCGACCGCAAGCTGGCCAGCCTCTACCTCTCGAAAATGCAGTTTGCCTACGGCAGCGACGAAGCCAGCTGGGGCAGCCAGGGCATTGCCGGCGCCAGCGGCAAGGCAGCGCAGATCAACCTCTACGCCGAACACCTGAAAGGCACCGAAGGCGCAGTGCTGTCGCGCACTTCCAACCTCTACGGCATGCTCACCACCGACGATCCTTTCCAGTATCTGGGCGGTATCGGCGCAGCGGTGCGCATGCTCGACGGCAAGGCGCCCGAGCTGTACATCTCCAACCTGCGCGGCAGCGGTGCCGGCAAGGTGGAAGGCGCGGCGGCGTTTCTGGCCAAAGAGCTGGCCACGCGCAACTTCCACCCCGGCTATATCAAGGGGCTGATGGCCGAAGGGTATTCCGGCACGCTGCAGGTACTCGACAGCGTCAACAACTTCAGCGGCTGGACCACCGTCTCGCGTGAAATCGTGCGCGACGACCAGTGGCAGGAATTTGTCGAAGTCTACGTGCGCGACAAACACAAGCTCGGCCTGAAGCAGTGGTTTGCGCAGAACAACCCGCATGCCCTGGCGCAAAGCATCGAACGCATGCTGGAAATGGCCCGCCACGGCTACTGGCAAACCGACGCCGACACCCTGAAAGAACTGAAACAGACCTACCGCCAGCTGGCGCAGCAACACGATGTGCGCAGCGACAACCAGGCATTCAATCAGTTTGTCGCCGCCGGATATGGCCTGGCAGGCAGCTTGCCGGCGCTGCCGGCGCAGGCGCGCAACACCGCCGCCAGCCAGCGTGCCAGCCAGCAGTCACAGATGCTGGAGCCCACCCCGGTGCCGCCGCCGATCCGGGGCATGCGGCTGGAAAAAGTGCAAAACCCGCCCCCCGCAGCACCGCTGCCCCTGGCGCTGGCCGGCGGTTATCTGCTGCTGGGCATGAGTTTTGGCGGCGGAATGCTCGCTGCGCGCCGGCACGCACGGGGAGAATGAGCATGAAAGCAAGGTATTACAGCGCACTCTTCACCTGCCTGGCCTGCACCTGCGCGCTGGCCGACGAGGCCGCGCCCACGCTGCAGACCATCAGCGTGACGGCATCAGGCCAGCCCGACGAAGACCGCCGTGCCGCCGTCACCCAGAAAACCATACTCGACCGCGCCGCCATCGAAGCACTGGGTGGCCTGAGCATTGGCGAGGTGATTCGCAAGCTGCCCGGCATCGATGCCGGCGCTTATGCCGGCGACGGCAACCCGAGCGCCAATGTGCGTGGATTGGGGCGCGATGCGGTGCAGTTTCTGGTGGATGGCGAGCGCCCCACCGCCAACAGCCGCTACGCGCTGACCAATATTGCCCGGCTGCCGGCCGGTGAACTGGAGCGGGTGGAAATCCTGCGCGGTGCCTCGGCCGAAACCGGCGGTGCCGCACCGATCACCGTCAATCTGTTGCTGAAAAAGGCGCGGGCGCAAGCCAGCCGCAGTGTCCGGGCGGCCGTCGGCGTGCGCGGCAACGAATTCAACAGCCAGCTCAGCGCCAGCCTGGGCGGCGGCGAGCAGGGGTTTGCCTGGCTGCTGCCGCTGACCTACAACCACCACGGCATGCCGCTGGAAAAACAGCTGCAGCGCCAGGCGTTCAGCCAGGGCCAGCTCACGCTGCAGCAGCACGAAAGCGAAACCAGCCCGTATACGCTCGACGAATTCATCGTTTCGCCGCGCCTGAGCTGGCGCGAGGCTGGCAGCCAGATATCGCTGTGGCCCAGCCTGTATCACAACCAGGGCGAAAAAGTCAGCCATTTCCAGCGCCAGCCGGCCAGCAGCAGCCAGCCCGGCAGTGTCGACTGGGATGAGCAGGAAGACAGCCAGCTGACCATTGCCCGCGTGCGGCTGGAAGGCGAAACCCGTGCCGCCGGCGGCAAACTCTCTGGCCGGGTGGCGCTGATGGATGGCCGCCGCAACAGCGATACCCAGCGCCAGTGGCTGAACGATCAGGGCCTGGCCGGGCGCACGCTGGAGCAACTGCGGCGCG
>JAUPTR010000015.1 GCA_030917985.1 Pseudomonadota bacterium
ATGCCGAAACCACGCCCATTTTTACCCCCAACGACTGCGCCAATGCCAACGACGCCAAAGGCTTCAAATGGCAGATCGCCAAGTTTTTCGTCAACGTCTGCAGCGCCATCCAGCATGAATCGATTGCCCACCTCGGCGATTGCCACCTGACCATCGAGCCGATTGTGGTCGCCAGCCATCGCCAGCTGGCCGAGCAACATCCGCTGTTGCAGCTGTTAATCCCGCATTTCCGCTTCACCATCAACATCAACGACGATGCGATCCACAGCCTGATCATCCCCGGTGGTGTGGTCGCCACCAATGTCGGCCCGGCCATCGAATCAACGCTGGCGCTGGTTGCGGCAGCGCACGAGGCATGGCGTTTCGACGACAACAGCCCGGATCGTATTTTCAAACTGCGCGGAGTCGATCAGCTACCGGTGTTCCCGTTCCGCGACGATACCGTGTTGCTATGGCAGGCGATCCAGAAATACGTCGGCGCCTATCTGCGCGTGTATTACCGCAACGATCAGGATGTGATTGAGGATAACGAGCTGCAGGCGTGGGTCAACGAGCTGGTATCGCCGACCTATGCTGGCTTCAAGGGGTTGAACGGTTTAAAAGATACGGGGGATGCCAAACGACCGGTAACAATCGACAGCCTCGATTACCTGACCCAGGTGGTGGCGCAAATCATCTACATCGCCGGGCCGCTGCATGCCTCGGTGAACTACGCGCAGTATCCGCTGATGTCGTACATGCCGAGTGTTGCTGGCACCATCTACGCACCTCCACCAGGCCGCAGCACGCAACTGCAGACTGCCGACGATTGCCTGCGCTGGTATCCGCCGCTGGATGTATCGCTGTACACCTTCTCGTTTGAGTACCTGTTGAGCGGGGTGCAGTACGACACTTTCGGATATTACAGCGACAACCCGCGCATGCCGTATTTTGCCGACCAGCGGGTGCAAGAGATCGTGGCCAATCTGCATGACGATCTGGCGCTGATCGAAATCGAGATCCGTAAACGCAACCGTAGCCGGCCGATGGAATACCCGTTCCAGTTGCCGTCGCAGATACCCAACAGTATCAGTATCTAGTCCACTGGGCCTGAGGGTTCATTACACCCCAAGCGGGAAAACCAACAAAGATGGGCGGTTTTTCCCGCTGAGGCTGCGTAGCAGTGTCAGGACGGAAGGAAGGCTACTGGCTTAAAGGCACCGCAGGCGGCGCATACACGCAATAACGATTGCGCCCGCCCTGCTTGGCCTGATACAGCGCCTGATCGGCCTGTTTCACCAGTTGTTCCGCCGTCATGTATTGGCTGGCGACCACGCAGCACACGCCGAGGCTGATACTCACCACGTTGCTGCACTGCGAGGTGTGGTGCGGACGCTGCAACTGTGCCACGGCTTTGAGGCAGGCCTGCGCCACCTGTTCCGCCACTTCTCCATCGGTTTCCGACAGGAGGATGGCAAACTCCTCTCCGCCATAACGGGCGACAAAATCGCCGGCCCGGTTGGCAGAATGCGCCAGCGCCGAGGCCACCGCCTTGATGCAGGCATCGCCATCAACGTGGCCGTAGTGGTCGTTGTATTCCTTGAAGTGGTCGATATCCACCATCAGCAGCGACATCGGCTGCCCATGGCGCACGCAGCGCCGCCATTCGCTATCCAGCCGCTCGTCAAAACAACGTCGGTTGGCAATACCGGTCAGGCCATCGCGCATCGACATCTGCCGCAACTGCTCGGTGCGTTGCAGCACTTTTTCTTCCAGATTGTCGTAGAGGTGCGCGTTCACCAGCGAAATTGCCATTTGCGAGCTGAGCAGCTCAAGCGTCTTTTTCTGGCGCACGGTAAAGGCGTTTTCCAGCAGATTGTTTTCCAGATACACCAGCGCCACCAGCTTGCCCTGGCTGAGAATCGGCAAACACAGCACTGATTTCGGCTGCTGGTTTTCCAGATAACGACTGCGTGAAAAACGTTCGTCATCGGCCGGGCAGTTCAGCAACAGGGTTTCGTGGCTACGCTGCACGTGACGAATGATCGCGTCCGGCAGCAGCGGATAATCGCTGTCGCAGACTTCAGCGAGTGGCTTGTCGACGCGCGTGTAGCCAATCTGCAGGCCTTTCACCATCTTGCCCATCACTTCCACCACCAGCTCGTCGCCATCCACCAGAATGATCGCACCCTGCTCGGCACCGGCATTTTCCAGCAGCACACCCATCATCTTGCGCAGCAGCGATTCGAGATGGATTTCTTCCGCCAGCAACTGGTTGGCTTTCAACAGCGACTGCAAATCAAGCAACTCGGATTGTTCCGACACCTTGCGATGACTGCGGGTACGCTCCGAGGTGGCCTGTTTTTTCTCGCCGATGCGGAAGGTGATGGTGGGCCACTCGCGCTCCAGCGCCAGGCATTTCACCTTGGCGCCCCACGCCTCGTAGTAGTAATAGGCGTCACGAATAAAGCCGGTGGCCAGTTGTTTCTGTTTGCGCGCAATCCAGAAGCGCGCATACAGCTCATTGGCCAAGGCTTCACACACGCAGAAGCCGGCTTGCTTGGCGGCCTCAATCGCCTGTCCGTACAGCTCCATCGCTTGCTCCAGCTGGCCATCAACCCGCGCCAGCTCGGCACTCAGCAACACGTGTTTGTGCTGGAAGTTGTCGCGGCAACCCTGCGCCCAGACTTTGAATTTATCAGTCAAGGCACGCGCCTGCTGCAGCGATGAGTTATCGGCGGCATCGCCACCAGGCCAGCGCAGCAAGCCCAATGCCACATAAAAACTGGCCTCTACCATCGACGGGCTATCGGGCAGACACATGCCGATCAGCGGCAAAGTGGCAGCAAACTGCTGCCACAGCGGCTGATCACCGAGCAAATAGGCGTGGCGCAACATGGCGCAGCTATGCAGTGCCAGATGGATCGACGGCGTCTGATAATCGCCCTTGAAGAAATCGCTGGAACGGGTCAACTCGCTGTCAAACGTAAGTGGCGACAGCGTTTTGCCCTGCAAGGCCAGCACCGGCTGCAACACGCCATGGCGCAGCATGTTTTCGGTGTTTGGCTGATGGCTTTTCTGCAGGAACTTCAAACCCTGCTCGCACTCCTGCTCCAGCTCGCTCAGACGGGTGCCAAGGGCAAAGCGGTTCACCGAGCGCAGCAGCGCGCAATAACCGGCCGACAACGGGTTGACGCCTTCCTGACCCCAGTCCAGCCCCTTGTCGAGATAGGGCAGGGTGTTTTTCAGTGGCTCGCCCCAATGCTGGTAGAACGGCCCGAAATACTGGTAAACCGTGAGGCGGAAATATTTGTTGTCGCGCTGTTCCGACAATGCCAGCGCCAGCCGTCCCATCTGGTAACACAGCGGATAGGGCTTGCCCATCGCCGACATCGCCGTAACGTAGGCGACATAGGCGATACAGCTGATATCGCACTGGCCGTATTGCAGCGTGGTTTGCACCAGCCGGCAGGCATCCACCACAAAGGCGCGGAACTGCCCGGTCTGATAGGTGGCATACGACAGCGCCCAGTAAATGCGCATCTGCAGCAGGTGTTCCGGCTGCGTCATTTCCGGCGCTTTCAGCAGTGCCGCGTGGCTTTGCCGTGCCAACAGCTGCTCGGCCTTTTCAAATTCCTGCGGGAACAGCTGCCCGGCCTCTTCATCGCTGGCCGGAAAACTGCCGCCCAGCAACTCCAGTGCAAAACGCAGCACCGGGAAAGACTCGGCAAAACGCCCCTGAATCAGGTATTGCTCAGCCTGAACCAGGCACAATGTCACTTTCGCCTGGGCATCGGCAGCACCTGCCAGGCCTTGCGGATACAGTGCTTCTGCTGCGGCAAAATCGCCGTTCAGGTATTCGGTCTCGGCCAGCTCCTTGTAGAGCGAAAGCGTTTGCTCTGGCCATTGCTGCCAGGCATCGGCAGTGAGCAGCGATTTGGCCACCCGCAGCAGGCTGACTGCAGTCGAGTAGGCTGATGCTGCCTTGGCCTTGATGCCGCCACGCAGGTTGAGCGTCAGCAATTGCGCCCGCTCCGCCGCGTCGTCGATCAGCGGCAAGGCACTGTTGAGTTGTTCCAGAATCCCGAACAGCCGCTCTTCAAGCTGTGATGGCGGCGTGTGTGCCAGCAGCAGCCGGCCGGTGCGCAATTGCAGCTGCTGCCGCTGCTGTTCAGGCGTCAGGCTGTAGGCGGCCTGTTGCACCCGGTCGTGCAGAAAGCGGTAACGCGCTTGCGCCAGCTTCTCCGGGGTGTGGGCAAATTTGTAGGCATCGTTGAGCGGCACGATCAAGCCGTCGCGCAATGCCGGCCACAGGGCGGTCGCCGCGGCGCCTATTTCCAGCTCGCTGACCATGCACAGCTGCACCATGTCGAAACGGTTGCCCAGATGCGCCGCCTGCGACAGCAGCGATTGCGCCTCCGGCTCCAGCCGGCGCAGCTTGCCGAGCATCAGATCGACCACGTTGTCGGTCATGTTGCGTTGCTGGATGGCCTCGATATGCCACGCCCAGGCGCCGTGACTGCGGCTGTAGACGATATCGCCGTTGTCGTAGAGTGTGCTCAGGAACTGGCGCAGGAAAAACGGATTGCCCTGGGTTTTTTCCCAGCACAGCGCCGCCAGCGGTGCGACTTTATCGTTGCTGCAACGCAGGGCATCGGCAATCAGCTGCGACAGATGGGCAAAGGTCAGGTTATCCAGCTGCAGGCGGCTGATCACGCCTCCGGCCTGCCGGATCGCCGCCACTGTTTGCGCTAATGGATGACCTTCATCGACTTCATTGTCGCGATAAGCGCCCGCCACCAGCAGGCAGGCTTCGCTGTCGGCATTAAACTGCTGCTGCAGCAAGCGCAGGGTGGGTAAATCCACCCACTGCAAATCATCGAGAAACAACACCAGCGGCTGTTGTGGCGATGCCAGCACACCCAGCAACTGGCTGAAGGCGATATGGAAGCGGTTTTCCATTTCTGCCACCGGCAATGCCGGCAACGCCGGCGGCGGGCCGATCAGCAGCGCCAGATTGGGGAACAGCGCGGTCAATACACCTGCGTTGTCACCCAAGGCATGCAGCAGTTTGTTTTTCCAGTAAGACTGGCGCTCGGCGCCTTCACTCATCAACTGCCGCAGCAGCGGCTGAAACGCCTGCACCAGCGCGGCATACGGCTGATTGCGGCTGAATTGTTCACACTTGCCCTTGATGAAGCAGGCGCGCCGCGCCACTACCGGCTTGTGCAGCTGATTCACCAGTGCCGATTTGCCGATACCGGCATAACCGCTCACCAGCATCAGCTCTGGATGGCCGACGCTGACGCGCTCAAACGCCGCCAGCAACGCCTCGATTTCGCGCTCGCGGCCATACAGCTTGTTGGCCAGGCACAAGCGCTCCGGCACATCGGCCGTGGCCAGCACAAATGGCTTGATCTGCTGCTGGCTTTGCCATTGCTGCAGGCAGTTCTGCAGATCCACTTTCAGTCCGTGGCTGCTCTGGTAACGATCATCCGGAAATTTTGCCAGCAGCTTCTGCACGATATCCGACAACACCACCGGCAACGATGGATCGAGGTGATGTATTGGTGTCGGCATCAGCGCCAGATGGCAATGCAGCAGCGCCATCGGGTCGTCCGACACAAATGGCTTGCGGCCGAGAAACAGCTCGTAGAGCGTCACGCCCAGCGAATAAAAATCGCTGCGGTAGTCCACTGCCAGATTGGTGCGGCCGGTCTGTTCAGGCGAGATGTATTCCAGCGTGCCGCGCAGATAACTTTCCTGGTCGTTTTTCTGTTCGTTATCCAGTCTGCTGGCGAGGCCGAAGTCACACAGCTTGATTTTCAGCGACACCGGATCAATCAACACGTTTTTGGCGGCGATATCGCCATGCACCAGGCCGAACTTGTGCACATCGCTCAGCGCTGTCACCAGCTGGATCGCTACCAGCAGCCGTTCGGCCAGTGTCAGCTGGCGTTGTTCCAGCAATTGCGCCAGGTTGCTGGAGGAAAAATACTCCAGCAACAGCACCTGAATCGCATCCACCTGCTGCAAGCCATACGACTTGATCACCCATTCGGAGCTGATTCCCTGCAGGATGTCGTGCTCATGGCGCCAGCGGGCGATCAGGTCGAGCGATGGATGGGGCGTGTTCTGATATTTGAGTACCAGCTGGTTGCCGTTGGCGGCCTCGGCCCGTGCAACCACGGTTTCGTCGACGGAATAAATCACGTCCAGAATATTGAAACCCGCCAACTTCATGATGGGCAACGTGCCTTGTGTAAATCCATGTATCCCCCGTTCTCCTTTCGCCCCGAGCGCAACAGGAACGTGATGCGGCAGGCGCCAGCATCAACCCGGAAATCTGTCACTCAAGGCGGGAGAAATTCGAAAACGTGAAACCGTTCCGTCTTGTTCTTGTTGTCGGCCCCTTGGGTGGGCCGCCATGTGGCGGATAATTGCTTCACATCAGCGGCTTACCTTAACACAAAAAGGTAATATCCTTGGCGATTATCTCGCTGTTTTTTGATCATAAAGGGTCGCACCAAGCCTGCCGAAATGGTGCCGGCGTAACCGCGCTGACAGACAGTGACAAGCACTTAAAACGGCGGTGGACAATCAAACCGGCACGCCTCACCGCTTAACGGATGCGAAAACTGCAGTGAAGCCGCGTGCAGTAACAAACGCGGCGCGCGCAAGCGGTGCTCGTCGGCATACAGCAGATCACCGAGAATCGGGTGGCCGATGGCCGCCAGATGCACGCGCAACTGGTGCGAGCGG
>JAUPTR010000134.1 GCA_030917985.1 Pseudomonadota bacterium
CGAATAACCTGCGTTGTAGCGGATGTTCGCCAGTTTCAGTGTCGAGTCCGCAGCGTTGACGGCAGACTGTGCGGCCGCTTCCATGTCGGCGCTGTGGCGCACCTTGATCAGCGCGTTGTTGACATCGACAAAGGCGTTTTGCACCGAGCGCTGGTAGTTGGCCAGCAGTTGTTTCTGCTGCGCTACGGTCTGGTCGGTGCGCGCCGAGAGGCGGCCGAAGTCGAACACCGGCAGGTGCAGGCCAACGCCGCCGGCCCAGATGCGCGAGCCGGAGGTCATCAGGTCGTTGAGCTCGCGGCTTTCGCCACCGAAGCTGCCGGTGAGCGAAATCGCCGGAAACAGGTTGGCCTTGGCCACACCAATACGGGCATTGGCGGCAATCAGGTCGGATTCGGCCTGACGCACGTCGGGGCGGGCTTCCAGCAGTTGCGAGGGCAGGCCGGCCGGCGGTGTGGTCGGCAAGGGCAGGCTGCGGATGTCGCCGGAGGCAATCTGCAGCCCAAGCTGGCCGGTGAGCAGTGCCAGTTGTTGTTCGGTGAGGGCGCGTTGCTGCTGCAGCGTTAGCAGCTGGCGTTGCACATTGGCCACCGACAGCGTTGCCTGCTGCACGTCCAGCTGGCTGGCGATGCCGCCCTTGTTGCGGCGGCTGGTCAGGTCCAGCGATTCGCGGCGGCTGTTGAGCGAGTCGCGCGCAATCACAATCAGCGCGTCCAGCGAGCGCAGCGTCAGGTAAGTCTGCGTCACGTTGCCGGCCAGGCTCAGTGCCAGTGCATCTTTGGCGTAGCGGCTGGATTGGGCCTGTGCGTCGGCGTATTCCTTGCCGCGCCGCGCCTTGCCCCAGATATCCAGCTCCCACGATGCGCTGAACGCGCCACGGAAGTTGTTGCGCACCGGCGTGCTGACCGGGTTGCTGCCGGTGGTGGTGACGCGGCTGCGGTTGCCGCTGGCGTCCAGGTCTATCTGCGGGAACAGCGTGGCGGTGGCTTCGCGCAATACCGCATCACTTTCTTCGATGCGCGCCAGCGCTTTCTGGATGTCGGTGTTGTGTGCCAGCGCGGCGTCGATCAGTTGATCCAGCTGTGCATCCTTGAACTGCTTCCACCATTGGGCATCCACTGCAGCCTTGCTGTCGGTGTTTTCGCCAAACTGCTGCGGCAGCGGGCTTGCGGGGCGCTGGTAGTCCGGGCCGACGGCGCAGGCGCCCAGGCCCATGGCCACTGTCAGCGCCAGTAGTGTGTGTTTGAACTCAACCATTATGGGTGCCTTTCTCGCTGATGTTGCCGGCCGGCATTTTCTGTTTGCCGCGTGAGAGCAGGCGGAAGAACAGCGGAATGAAGATCGTGGCGATAAAGGTGGCGGCGAGCATGCCGCCAAATACGCCGGTGCCCATCGAGCGCCGTGCTGCGGCACCGGCGCCGGTGGCCAGCACCAGTGGCACCACGCCCAGCACAAAGGCCAGCGAGGTCATCACGATCGGACGGAAACGCAGGCGTGCAGCTTCAATCGCGGCGTCGTACAGCTTCATGCCTTCGGCGTGTTTCTGCGCGGCAAATTCAACGATCAGAATCGCGTTTTTCGCTGCCAGGCCAATCAGCACCACCAGGCCAATCTGGAAGTAGATGTCGTTCGGCATGCCGCGAATCACCACGGCGACCAGTGCGCCGGCCAGTGCAAAAGGGATGGCCATGATCACCGCCAGCGGTAGCGACCATTTTTCGTATTGCGCTGCCAGGATCAGGAACACCATGATGATGGCGAAGCCAAACGCGGCGGCCGAGGTGGAGCCGGTGCGTTTTTCCTGGAAGGCCTGGCCGGTCCAGGCGATTTCGTAGCCGGATGGCAGGGTGGCCCTGGCCACGTCTTCCACCACCTGGATGGCGGTGCCGGAGCTGACGCCCGGTGCGCCGCTACCCATTACCTTGGCCGCAATAAAGCCGTTGAAACGCTCCAGCTGCTCCGGGCCGACAATCGATTTGACCTTGATCACGGCCGCCAGCGGGGTCATCTGCCCGGCGGCGGTGCGCACATAGATCTTGCCCAGATCCTGCGGCTGCATGCGGTGTGATGCTTCTGCCTGCAACTGCACGCGGAAGGTGCGGCCGGATTTGTTGAAATCGTTGACGTAAAGTGTGCCCATGGTGGATTGCAGCGCGTCGAACACTTCGTTGATCGGCACGCCCAGCGACAGCGCCTTTTCGCGGTCCACTTCCACATACAGCTGCGGCACGGTGGGGCGGAAGAAGCTATTGATGCCGGTCAGTTCCGGGCGCTTTTTCAGCTCGTCGAGGAAGTCTTTCATCACCGCAGCCAGTTTCATCGGGTCGCCGTCGGCGCGGTTTTGCAGATACACCTCAAAACCACCGGCGGTGCCCAGGCCGCGAATCGGTGGCGGGTTGAACACCAGCACCATGCCATCACGCAGGCCCATGCCTTTCATGAACATCTGCTTGGCCAGGTCTTCTGCCTGCACGCTGCGTTCGTCCCACGGTTTGAGTGGCAGGAACATGGTGCCGGCATTGGTCTTGTTGCCGCCGCCAATCAGGTCGAAGCCGGCAATTGCAAACAGGTGATCCAGTGCCGGATCGTTGGCCGGGCCGGCGCGGAACTGTTCCAGCGTGTCGGCGGTGCGGGTCACGGTGGCACCATCCGGCAACATGCCGGCGGCAATCAGGTAGCCCTGGTCTTCGGCCGGCACAAAACTGCCCGGCACGGTGCGGATCAGGTGCACGCCAATGCCGATCACCACCGCAAACAGCAGCAGCGATTTGACAGTGTTGCGCATGGCCAGGCCAACGGTGTTGGTATAACCACGGGTGAGCGACTCGAAGAAGCGGTTGAACGGTGCGAACAGCTTGCTTTCTTCGTGTTGCTGCTTGAGCAGGATGGCGCACATGGCCGGGGTCAGCGTCAGCGCGACAATGCCGGAAATCACCACCGAAATGGCAACGGTGACGGCAAACTGCTGATACAGCTTGCCGGCAATGCCGCCAAGGAAGGCTACCGGCACAAACACTGCACACAGCACCAGTACAATCGCCACCACCGCGCCGGAGACTTCACGCATCGCCTCGATGGCTGCTGCGCGCGGGTTCATGCCGCGTTCTGCCATCAGGCGTTCGACGTTTTCCAGCACCACAATCGCATCGTCGACGACGATACCGATTGCCAGCACCATGGCAAACAGTGTCAGCGTGTTGATCGAGAAACCAAACAGCCACAGCCCG
>JAUPTR010000135.1 GCA_030917985.1 Pseudomonadota bacterium
ATGATATTGCCGCGCAAGGAGATCACACCTTCCACACCAAACGGCATATTCGGTGCCTTGGTGACTTTGGGTGTTTGCGAGACTTCCCTTACCTTGAACACATTGATGCCAAAGATTTCCTTTGTGCCCAGGTTGAACAGCAGGATCTCCATTTTGTTCGAGCCCGCCAGTTTGGTGCGGGCGTCAACATTTTCCATCAAGGATTCGTTGCTGACATTAGCAACCATATGCATTTTTCCCCGGGTGGCTTAGCGGTGGTAATGGCCCATTTGCGCATGGGTATCAGCCAGAATACGGCTGACGGCTTCAGACAGCTTGACTGGCTCGAATTTTGTAACATAGCCGTCGACGCCGACTGATGTTCCCAATTGCTGATTGGATGCGCCAGACAGAGATGAGTGCATCAACACCGGAATACCGGCGAAGCGCGAGTCGCTCTTGATTGTCTTAGTCAACATATAGCCATCCATTTCCGGCATTTCAATGTCGGTAAGGATGAGGTGCAGCATGGTTTTCAGTTCTACGCCCTTGCTTTCTGCTTCGGTGGCGAGTTTCTGCAAGTCCTCCCACGCGCGCCGGCCGTTGATCGCGTATTGTGTCCTCATGCCCATTTGCTGCAGGGTGCGTTCAATCTGCTTGCGGGCAATCAGCGAGTCGTCGGCGAAAAATACGAATTTGCCTTCAGTGCCAACGCCGCGGATGCCACTCATCTGCATCTCTTCTTCGAAGCGAGGAGAGGTCTCTGCCAGCACTTTCTCCACGTCCATCATCATGATCAGCTTGCCGCCTTCCAGTTCGGTTACGGCTGTCACCAATCCGCCCATTTCCATCTGCAACATGTCGGGTGGAACGCGCATCGACGACCAGTCAAGGCGCAGGATCGTATCCACGCCTTCAACCAGAAAGCCTTGGGTATGGCCGTTGTATTCCGTCACAATCATGATCTCGCGCGGGGTGTTGGTGTCAACCCCCGAATACCTGGCGAGATCAACTACCGGAACCAGTGTGCCGCGCAGGCTGACCATGCCCTCGACTGCCGGCGGCATGTCGGGTGCACGGGTGATTTCCGGGGTGCGCATCACTTCGCGTACCTTAAATACATTGATGCCAAAGTTTTCGCGGCGACCTGTACGGCTATCCAGTCCCAGCGTAAACAGCAGGATTTCCAGTTTGTTGGTTCCCGCCAGTTTGGTTCGTGCATCGATGTTTCTTAACAGTTCTGACACAGCAATGCTCCAGCGATCTTTATCCGAATGTGGCCTGACGCCGATTCCGGCAGGCGTTGTTATGGGCAGAGGTGGTGCCCGTTTGCTTAATCCTAGATCATGCGCGCAAAGGTCGCATGATTCGTTGCAATCCCGCGTCTGGCGAAGATTTGCCGCAATAATGTCCTTTACTTATATAGTAGGAGAAAGGCCGTATGTCACGGCTTTTAAGCGATTGGATGCTGCTTATGCCCGAAGCCAATGAAAATTCAGCGCTAAATGCGGCTGCCAACAATGACAATGCATCATTGCAGCGCGCATTTCAGACGTTTATCGAAGCCTCGCAACACCTTGAGCTGGCCTACGAGGAGCTGCAGCAGAAAGTACAGGGGCTGACGGATGAGTTGGCCGTCGCAAATGGCGAATTGCGTCGTCAATATGCAGAAAAGGCGCTGTTGTCGCAGCGCCTGCAGATCTTGCTGGAATCCTTGCCGGCTGGCGTTGTAGAGATTGCCGCCGATGGGCGGGTCGCCGCGTTGAACCCAACCGGCGTGGCAATGCTGGGCGAAAGCGTTCGGGGGTGTTCATGGGCGGAGGTGCGTCTGGCGCATTTTGCGTCGACTTTTAACCCGGAGGAATGGCTGTTGCGCGACGAGGGTGAGTCGCGCGTGGTGAATCTGGCGGAGCAGCCATTGCCGGATGGGAGCGGTTCAATTGTGCTGGTGCATGACGTTACCACCGCGCATGGTCTGCAGCAGCAGCTGGAGCACCATAAGCGTCTGTCCGCGATGGGGGAAATGTCTGCTGTGCTGGCCCATCAATTGCGCACGCCGTTGTCCGCTGCATTGCTGTATGTTGCAAACCTGCAGCGGCCGGGCTTGCGTCCGGATGATGTGGCGCGTTTTGCGGACAAGGCGCTGGGCCGTTTGCGGCACCTTGAAAAGCTGGTGCAGGATATGCTGCGCTTTGTGCGTGGTCAGGGCAGTGGGCAACTGGAGTGGGTGCCCATCAAGGAGCTGGTAAGCGATGCCTGTGCGAGTGTCGAGTCCGAGTTGCTCAAGGCTGGCGTTTGCTTGCGGCAAGCGGATGAGTCTGGTGTGGCTGCCGGTCTGCTGCGTGCAGATCGTCAGGCGCTGCAATCGGCATTGGTTGCGCTGCTGGAAAATGCGATACAGGCCAGCCCTGCAGGCGGCGTGATTGATATCGAAATGGCACCTGCAGGGCAAGGGGTGGAATTGCGGGTGCGTGATCAGGGGCGGGGCATTGATCCCCAGTTGTTGCCGCGATTGTTCGAACCGTTCTTCACCACCCGCAGCCACGGAACCGGTCTGGGTCTGGCAATTGTCCGCAACGTGGTTGAAGGGATTGGCGGGCGTGTGACTGCCGCCAATGTGGACGGTGGCGGTGCCGAGTTTATTCTGGTGTTGCCTGTTTCTATATCGCATTCTATTGTTAGCTAAAGCTTGGCTGAGAGCCGCTTTGGACTTGCATGCGGAAAATTCTCGGGTGTAGTGAAGGTTTGGAAAAGGACAAAAATGAGCCCCACGATCGAAATAAATGGCAAGGTAGCCAAAGTGATTCTTGCCGGGCAATTTGATTTCAATTCGCATCGCGAATTCCGGCAGGCCTGTGAGAGTGTTATCGGTAATCCCAATGTCGGAGAGGTGCAGATTGATTTCCAGAAAGTCACCTATCTGGATAGTTCAGCATTGGGCATGTTGTTACTGGTCAAAGAAAAAGTGAATGCAGTCAACAAGGCTCTGGCCTTGGTGAACTGCAAGGATTCCGTGAAGCAGGTGCTGGAAATTGCCTGCTTCGGCAATATCTTTTCCATTCGCTGATTTTTCAGCCTGTCTCCAGCTTCTTCCTGTCCCGGTGCTGCATGAAAATTCTGATCGTAGACGATGCGGAAATTATGCTTCTGTTGATACAGAAGTTTGTCGGCT
Source organism: Pseudomonadota bacterium (assembly GCA_030917985.1). Classification (GTDB taxonomy): domain Bacteria; phylum Pseudomonadota; class Gammaproteobacteria; order Burkholderiales; family SCOH01; genus CALMFQ01. Next base: position 3,152 of record JAUPTR010000135.1, read on the forward strand.
CACTGGGGCATCAGACGATACTTGCTGCCAACGGCCAGCTTGCGGTTGATGCTTACAAGGCCGAGCGCCCTGATCTGGTGTTGATGGATATGATGATGCCGGTGATGGATGGACCGGAGGCCGCAAAACAGATCAAGTCAATTGCCGGCGATCGCTGGGTACCCATTGTCTACATCACCGGCATCGGTGAAGAAAATCGTCTGGCAGAAGCCATCGAGCAAGGGGCGGATGACTATCTGCTCAAGCCCATCAATTTTCGTATTCTCGAAGCCAAAATCAAGGCCATTCAGCGCAGCATCGAGCTGCAGCACAAGGTGCGCGAGCAATCGGCTACGTTGGCGGATTATTACGAACGGGCCGAAGAAGAAAAACGTGTCGCACGGCATCTGATGGAACAGATGGTGAATGCCGACCGCCTTGCCGACCCGCAATTGCAATACTGGATTGACCCGGCGGAAAGTCTCTCTGGCGATCTGATCGCCGCAGCGCGCACGCCAGGGCATGTGCTGTATGTGATGCTTGCCGATGGCATTGGCCATGGGCTGACTGCGGCGCTGAATGTTCTGCCGTTGACCCAGCCGTTTTACACCATGACAGAAAAAGGGTTCTCTCCGCCCGAGATTCTTGCGGAGATGAACCGGAAGGTGCGCCAGGTCTTGCCGATCGGGCGCTTTGTATCGCTGGCAATGGTTGCCATCGATGCTGCGCTTGGCACCCTGGAAGTCTGGAACGGTGGCATGCCGGAAATCATGTTGCTCAATGCCAGCGGGGAGCGCGTGACCAGCTGGAAATCCCGTTGTTTGCCGGTGGGGATTTTGCCGCCGGATCGTTTTAATGGCGCAACCGAGCATTATCGTTTTGCACCGGGAGATCATCTGGTGATGTTTTCCGATGGCCTTGTCGAATCGCATATCGGCGACGGCGAGCAATTCGGTTACGACAGAGTGGTTCAGGGTTTGCACCCGAATGCCGATGGCGCGATCGGCCTCGATTCCCTCAAGGTCGCCCTGGTGGACTACATGCAGGGTGCATCGCATCACGACGACGTGTCGGTGGCGCTGATCTCCTGCAGTGCCGGCGCGGGTTCCAGGTCGATACGGGCATCCGCGCCGGGAGAGGCAGAAAAACATCGTATTGATTTCGATACGCCGGTGAGTGTCGACTGGCGTTTCAATCTGGTTTTGGGGCCGGATGAGTTGCGCAACTGCAG
>JAUPTR010000136.1 GCA_030917985.1 Pseudomonadota bacterium
CCATTATTTTCCCCCTGCCAAGTTAGGCCAATTGCTGTAGTCAGTGAAATGCAGGTGCAGGTGATGGCGGGCAGGATCAATGGCGATTTTTTGCCCCGCGATAGGCACTGTTTCGATGCTCTTTATTATTGAGCCTAGCCGGATTGCGAGCTCGGCGCTTGGTGTGATCCATACTACCTGATGGAACTCCCCGGCTTTTATGGCGCGCAGATAGCTGGCGAGGATTTGCTGGTAGCGTGTGGTAGTTTTTATGGTGCGTTCACACTCGATGGCTGTGATATGGCCAGCTGGGCTTGTTGCTATGGCGTCAGGGCGTTTCCCGCCTTGACGCAAATTGCCGAGGCGGTCGCCATCTACCCAGTTGTTCCAGCCAGTCTTGCTTGCTTGGATATGCAAGAGTTGCAGGTCAAGCTGATGTTGAATGTTCAGGATTGAAATCCGCGTTGGCTCAAAACACGCGTTGTGGGCTAACTCTGTTTCAGGCTCAAATGCCATGGCTTGGCCATGAGCGGTAATACCCCATAGGGTAATGGCGTTCCCCCCTGGGATCGGATAGTTGTGACGTTTGATCAGCTGTGCAGACTCCATTTGCGTCAGGGTAGTGTGCGTGGCCTGTCGCGTTTGGTGTCCAAGCAATATTTGCAATATTGATGCCGATGACCAAACGTGCTGACGTAAATGGCGAAGCACGATTTGTTGTTTTTGATGCTTGCGGTTAGCTGCGTATTCCAATACAAATGGACACCCATTCTGATATGAGTTGGACAGTCATTCCGGTGCTGCTGGACAGTGATTGATCATCTTTGTTTGTTGCCGTCAGCCCGCAGTCTGAGCACCTGTTTTTTCTTTGGACTTTGATCCAGGCTTATTCGCCATCATCCGTTGCGCCGATGTCATGCGCTATCATTGCCAGTGACATTTCATTTTCGCTTACCCGCATGAACATCCTCTTCCTCCACCAAAACTTCCCTGGCCAGTTTCGCCATATCGCTGCCTATCTGGCCAAGCAGCCGGGCTATCAGGTGGTGGCGATTGGCAAGAAAAACGCGCCGGGTCTGGATGGGGTGAGGTTGATTCGATATGACCTGCACCGTGAGCCATCGCAGCAGGCACATCATTATGTGCGGACATTGGAAACCGGTGTATTGCACGGGCAGGCGGTAGCGCGGGTGTTGCTCAAACTCAAGGCCAAGGGCTTTGTGCCGGATGTGGTGATTGCGCATCCGGGTTGGGGTGAGGCGTTGTATGTGAAAGATGTGTTTCCTCACACCAAGCTGATCAGCTTCTTCGAATTCTTCTACCACCCCGAAGGTGCGGATTGCGGCTTTGATCCGGAATTCCCGGTCAGCTTTGATGACCGCACGCGTATCCGTAGTCGCAATGCTTTGCACCTGATGAATCTGGAAGCCTGCGATATCGGCATCTCGCCGACGCAGTGGCAGAAAAGCCTGCACCCGACGGCTTACCACAGCAAAATCGAAGTGATCCACGAAGGCATCGACACCAACACACTGCGGCCCGATCCGGATGCCAGTTTCACCTTATCCAATGGCGTACCTTGCATGCCGGTCAGCCGATTGTGACCTATGTTGCGCGCAATCTGGAACCGTATCGCGGCTTCCACTCCTTCATGCGCTGTCTGCCGCAACTATTGCAACAACACCCCGACTGCCAAGTGCTGATAGTCGGTGGTGACGACGTCAGCTACGGCAGCAAACCCAAAGACGCAGCCAACTGGCGCGAGAAGCTGCAAGGCGAAGTAGCACTCGACCCGACACGCGTGCACTTCCTCGGTCGTATTCCCTACGACAGCTACCGCAAAGTGCTGCAGATCTCCGCTGCCCACGTTTATCTGACTTACCCGTTCGTGCTTTCCTGGTCGATGCTGGAAGCCATGGCCAGCGGTTGTCTGGTGATCGGCTCGGCCACGCCGCCGGTGCGGGAAGTGATCCGCCATCAAGAAAACGGCCTGCTGGTGGATTTCTTCGATACCGGTGCCTTGGCCAACGCCGTTACCCACGCGCTGCAATACCCCGAGCAATATCAAAACCTGCGCCACACCGCCTGCCAACAGGCGCATCTACTGTATTCGCACAAGAATGGGCTGGCTGCGTATCTGCGGCTGATACACCAATAAGCCACCAGGCTTCACTCCATCCAAACTCTTCTGATGTGGATTTTGCGACAGCGTTGATTCAGATCAGGTTCGCCGGCCACACACTAGGCATATGCCTAGTGAAATATAATTATCCACATGGTATAAACGCCCGTTTGTCTGTTGTTGGGCCATAACAGTAATTCGTTGAATTGACGTTGTTATGTGGAGTAACACATGTATCTGGGCGGATGCCAATTAAGAGCAGCGGCCCGACAGCAAGAGTGTTGCGTGATGGCTGTAGCGGTCAGAGTGCAAAACTGCCGGGCTATAGCCGGTGCTGGCATTGGCACACATGCTGACCTGCAAGCCAATCTCAGAGCGGATTGCAGCGAAGCGGTACGAAGAGTGTCGGTGGATGCGAATGACGGTCATTGACGTGTGGTGGCATTGCACATGGTCACGCAAAGTGTGATTGAAATGAATCTGGGGGCTTGTGCTGGATTGCAAGACCTGA
>JAUPTR010000016.1 GCA_030917985.1 Pseudomonadota bacterium
GACATTGCATCCACATACTGGCGCAAGTAAAACGCGGTTTTCTTCGCCGTATGCTCATCCATGCCGTCCACCTTGTTGACGGCATCCAGTAAATGATTCGAGGCCAGCAGATAGGCCTGCTTCAAATAATCAAAGACAAAATTCTGCGCCCACATTTCGTCCTTGAAACGCTTGTCCCCCGCACCGGGCTCGGATACTGGCACGACGGGCTTTTGCAGCCAGAGCTTTTCCATCTCGCGCTTCCACAGCTCGACGGCATCCAGCCAGAACGCCATCTGCGTCTGCAGCAGCTTTTCCGGATGCGCCAGAAAGCGATTCCCCAACTCCTGAAACGCCGTCAGCATGTCTTTCGGATCCAGCACCGAGTAACCATCCCCCTGCCCCAGTCGCTGCACATGCTCCGCAACCAGACGCTGGCTGCGTTGGGCAATCTCCTGCAACAACGCTGCCAGATCCGTCGATTTTTTGCCTGCACCGCTCTCGCTCATGTGTAGTCCTTTGTCATCCAGATGATTTAAGTTTAGGCAGCGTTGCACCGCATTGCACACCGCGCCGGATATCAGGCATTGCGCCAGTTTTGCGACATCATCCGCCCCGTGGCAGAAGACAGTGGTCTATAGTGATAAACAATTGCCAGCCCCTACCCGCAACCCGCGTATTTTGTTGTTCCGGAGTCGCCTCGTGTCAGATAAAAACGAACTGGCCAAATGCCAGCTACTCGAGCAAGCAGTGTCACATGCCCAGGATGAACTGGACTTCAGCCAGAGCAAACGCTTTGTGCCGTTCCTCAAACATTATTACGCCGATGTGGCGCCCGAGGACTTGATCGCGCGCAATGCATTTGACCTGTTTGGCGCAGCACTGACACATTGGCAGCTGGCTGGCCAGCGCACGCCGGATCAGGCGCGTATCAGGGTTTACAACCCGGACTTCGACGAACATGGCTGGCAATCGAGTCACTCGATTGTCGAAATCGTCAATCAGGACATGCCGTTTCTGGTCGATTCGGTGGGAATGGCGCTGAACCGCTTTGGCATCACCAAACATTTGATCATTCATCCGGTGTTGCCTCTCAGCCGCAACACCGACGGACAACTGGAGGGTCTGTGTGATCGCAGCGCCAGCAGTTGCCACCTGGAATCCTTCATCCACGTCGAAATCGACCGCCAGACCGACCCCGCAACACTGGAAAGGATCGGCACGGAACTGGACAAGGTGTTGCAGGAAGTCCGAGCCGCAGTGGAAGACTGGCCGCGCATCATCGAGCGCGTTGCGCTGGCCCGCACGGAAATCGAACAGGCGGGCGAAAGCTGTGCGGAGATCGCCGAATTCATGCAATGGCTGCAGAACAGTCATTTTACCTTTCTGGGTTATCGCCAGTACGATCTGGTCAAACAAGGCCGACACGACACATTAAAAGTGGTGGCAGGCAGCGGCTTGGGCATCCTGCGGGAGCAGGAAGGCCAGGAGCAGTCGAAAAGTTTTGCCGCCTTGCCGGCAGAAGTCCGCAAACTGGCACATGACAGCGAACGGCTGATCCTGACCAAGGCCAACTCGCGCGCCAATATTCATCGTCCCAGCTACCTCGATTATGTGGGCGTCAAGCGTGTCGACAGTCAGGGCAAGGTAATCGGAGAACATCGCTTTCTCGGTCTGTATACCGCCAATGTCTACAACGGCAGCCCGAACGACATCCCGGTTGTACGCCGCAAACTGGGGCAGGTGCTTGCCCGTGCCGGATATCTGCCCGGCAGCCACAAAGAAAAAACATTGCAGAACATCCTCGAAACCTATCCGCGTGACGAGCTGTTCGAAATTCCGGTGGAAACACTGATCAACATTTCCCGCGGCATCGTCAATCTGCAGGAAAGGCAACGCGCACGGCTGTTTGTGCGCGAGGATGTGTACCGCCGTTATCTGTCATGCCTGGTATACGTACCGCGCGACAATTACAACACCGAGGTAAGGCTGAAAATGCAGGCGATCCTGCAGCAGGCCTTTGGCGGAACCAGCACCGAATATTATGTCACCCTGTCTGAATCGATACTGGCACGCATCGAATTCATCGTCCGCATCCCCACCGGCCACAAGCCTGAATACGATCTGGATGCGCTGGAAGCACAGATTGCGCAAGCGTGTCGCCGCTGGCGCGACGATCTGGCGCAGGCATTGCTGGAACATTTTGGAGAGGAACATGGCACCCGCCTGCTGCGCAGCTATGGCGACGCCTTCCCGGTTTCCTATCGCGAAGACTATCAGGCGCGCAGCGCCGTCCACGATCTGGAAAAAATCGAACGTCTGCGGGAGGATGGCGCCATCGCCATGCACCTGTATCACGACAAGGCTCGCGCGGATCGGGTGCATTTCAAGCTGTTGCGTCTGAACGCACCGATCAGCCTTTCACAAAGCCTGCCGATGCTGGAAAACATGGGCGTGCAGGTTCTGGATGAACATCCCTATTGCCTGCACAGCAACGATGGTCGCAGCATCTGGATCAGCGACTTTGCCTTGCAACTCAGCGCCGACGATCTGTTCGAAACCGATATCAGCCGCGAAAATTTCCAGCAGGCCTTTGCCCATATCTTCCGCGGCGAAGTTGAAAATGACGGGCTCAACCGACTGGTGGTACTGGCAGGGCTGAACTGGCGTGAAGTGACGCTGCTGCGCGCTTACAGCCGCTATCTGCGCCAGGCAGGGCTGACCTTTAACCAGACCTATATCGAACAGTGCCTCGCCCACTATGCCGGCATCGCACATCAACTGGTCGAGCTGTTTCATTTACGCCTGTCGCCGGAGGAGAGCCAGCGCAATCCCCGTCAGGCCGAAAGGCTGGAAGCAGAAATCCGTCAGGAACTGGACAAGGTGGAGAATCTGGATGACGACCGGATTCTCAACAGTTTCCTCACCGTCATTCTCTGCACGCTGCGCAGCAATTTTTTCCAGCCGGACAAACACGGCCAGAACAAACCCTATCTGTCATTCAAGCTCAATTCGCGCGATATCGGCTTCCTGCCATTACCACGGCCGATGGTCGAAATCTGGGTCTATTCGCCCCGCATGGAAGGCATCCACCTGCGTGGCGGCAAGGTTGCGCGCGGCGGGCTGCGCTGGTCGGATCGGATGGAGGACTTCCGCACCGAAGTGCTGGGCCTGGTCAAGGCACAGATGGTGAAAAATGCCGTCATCGTGCCAGTTGGCTCGAAAGGCGGCTTTGTCTGCAAGCAGTTGCCACCGGCTTCAGATCGCGATGCATTTCAGGCGGAAGGCGTCGAATGTTACAAGACCTTCATTCGCGGCCTGCTGGATCTGACCGACAATCTGCTTGGCAATGAGGTGGCGCCGCCGCAGAACGTGGTACGACTCGATGACGACGACCCCTATCTGGTGGTGGCAGCCGATAAGGGCACCGCTTCGTTCTCCGACATTGCCAATGCCATTTCCCAGGAATACGGCTTCTGGCTGGACGATGCTTTTGCCTCGGGCGGATCGGCCGGTTACGACCACAAGAAAATGGCGATCACCGCGCGCGGCGCCTGGGAATCGGTGAAACGCCATTTCCGCGAACTCGGCATTGACACCCAGACGCAGGAATTCAGCGTAGTCGGCATCGGCGACATGTCCGGCGACGTGTTCGGCAACGGCATGCTGCGCTCGCAACATATCCGCCTGCTGGCCGCATTTGACCACCGCCACATTTTCATTGACCCTGATCCGGACACGGCTGCCAGCTTTGCTGAACGCGAGCGCCTGTTCAGGCTACCCCGCTCCAGCTGGGCCGATTACAACCCGGCCTTGATTTCTGGCGGTGGCGGTATCTATCCGCGTAGCGCCAAAAGTATCAAGCCATCGGCACAAGCCTGCGCCGTACTGGGCATTGAACCCGGCTCTTACAGCCCGGCCGAGCTGATCCATGAAATCCTCAAGGCACCGGTCGATCTGCTTTACAACGGTGGTATTGGCACCTACATCAAGGCCAGCCGGCAGAATCACAGCGAAGCGAACGATCGGGCCAACGACATCTTGCGCGTCAACGCCAACGAACTGCGCTGCAAGGTGATTGCCGAGGGAGGCAATCTCGGTCTGACTCAGCCGGCACGGGTTGAATACGCATTGTGCGGAGGCCGGATCAATACCGATGCCATCGACAACTCGGGTGGCGTAGATTGTTCCGATCACGAGGTCAATATCAAGATCCTGCTGAACGGCGCACTGTCAGCCGGCGATCTGACCTTGAAACAGCGCAACAAACTGCTGGCAGACATGACCGATGAAGTTGCCGAGCTGGTTTTGCGCGACAACTATCAGCAAACGCAGGCGATTTCGCTGGCGGAAATGCTGGCCGCGCCAATGCTCAACGTGCACGCGCGCTTTATCCAGTTCCATGAAAAGGCCGGCAAGCTCAACCGTCGCCTCGAATACCTGCCCAGCGAAGAAGAAATAGCCGATCGCCGCCTTGCCCGCCAAGGGCTGACCCGGCCGGAACTGGCGGTGCTGCTGGCTTATGCAAAAATCACCATGTACGAATCGCTACTCGATTCACATGTACCCGGCGCGCTGGAATTCACGCTGATGCTGGCAGAGTACTTCCCAAAACCCATCTGCAAGCGTTTTGCCGACCAGATGTACGAGCACTATTTGAAGTACGAGATTATTGCCACCCACGTCACCAACACCATCGTCAACCGCATGGGTATTACCTTTGCCTTCCGCCTCGGAGAAGAAACCGGCGCAACGGCGGCAGAGGTTGCATTTGCCTGGGCAATAGCCTGCGAAGTCTTCCGTGCACGGCATTTCTGGCAGCAACTGGAAGCTCTCGACAATCAGGTGCCAGCGCAGATTCAGATGCAGATGCAGACCGAGTTTCGCAAGCTGATCGAACGCGCCACGCGCTGGATGTTGCGCAATTCACGCGCACTCGCGGATCACGGTGAAGTGGCGAAAAAATTTGCCGCCGGGATTGAGCAACTGTTACCGATTCTGCCGCACATACTGCACGGCAGCGAGCGAAGCAACAGCCAGCGCCGCGCTGATGAATACCGGGAAGCAGGTGTCCCCGAGGGGCTGGCACAACACATTGCGCTGTGCGAACCCCTGGTTTCGGTACTGGATATCATCGAAATATCGCATACCAGCCGGCTTGATCTGGTGCAGGTGGCAGGCGCTTACTTCGATCTGGGCACCAAGCTGCAACTGGACTGGCTGCTGCACAGCATCAACAGCCTGCCACGCGACAACCGCTGGCAAACGCTGGCACGTTCCGCGTTGCGCGACGACCTGTATCGCCAACACCGGGCGCTGGCGGCATTGGTCCTGCAAACTGCCCACGCGATATCACCGGAGGAATCCGTAGACATGTGGCTGGAACATCGCGCCAACTCGATCAACAGCTGCATGCAGATATTCAGCGAATTGCAGGCCCAGTCATCTCAAGACCTGGCCATGCTGTCGGCAGCGTTGCGCGAGGTGCGTAATCACCTGCTGGGAGGCAACGGCTGACGGAATGTGCCAAGCCCATAAAAAAGCCCCGCATGTGTGCGGGGCTTTTTATCAACACAAAAGCAAAGATCAGGCAGCCTGATCCAGGTTGAATGCCTTGTGCAATACACGTACAGCCAGTTCCAGGTATTTCTCGTCGATCACCACGGAAATCTTGATTTCCGAAGTCGAGATCATCTGGATGTTGATGCCTTCTTCCGCCAGGGTGCGGAACATGGTGCTGGCCACGCCGCAGTGCGAACGCATGCCCACGCCAACAATCGACACCTTGTTGATCTTGTCGTCGCCGATCACCGACTTGGAACCGATATGCGACTGCACGCCTTCCAGAATGCCCATGGCCTTGGCGTATTCGCCGCGCGGAACAGTAAACGAGAAGTCGGTGGTGCCGTCTTCGCCGACGTTCTGGATGATCATGTCGACATCGATATTGGCATCAGCCACCGGGCCGAGGATCTGGTAGGCGATACCAGGCTTGTCCGGCACACCCTTGATGGTGATCTTGGCCTCGTCGCGATTGAATGCAATACCGGAAATAACCGCTTTTTCCATTTTCTCGTCTTCCTCAAACGTGATCAGCGTGCCCTCGCCGTCTTCCTGGAAGCTGCTGAGCACACGCAATTTGACTTTGTACTTGCCGGCAAATTCAACCGAGCGAATCTGCAGGATTTTCGAACCCAGGCTGGCCATTTCCAGCATCTCTTCAAACGTGATGCGGTCAAGCTTGCGGGCTTCGGGAACAATGCGCGGGTCGGTGGTGTAAACGCCGTCCACATCGGTGTAGATCTGGCATTCATCGGCCTTCAGCGCCGCAGCCAGCGCCACGCCCGAGGTGTCGGAGCCGCCACGGCCGAGGGTGGTGATATTGCCTTCTTCATCCACGCCCTGGAAACCGGCAACAATCACCACGCGACCTTCATTCAGGTCTTTGCGCATCGCTGCATCGTCGATGCTCTGAATGCGTGCCTTGGTAAAGGTACTGTCGGTCAGAACCCGGACCTGCGCGCCGGTATAGCTGCGCGCGTCAATGCCGATATCTTTCAGCGCCATGGCCAAGAGGCCGATGGTGACTTGTTCACCGGTGGAGACAATCACATCCAGCTCACGCGGATCGGGTGTTGCCTGCACGGCCTTAGCCAGTGCGATCAGGCGATTGGTTTCGCCACTCATCGCCGATACCACCACGACGATGTCGTGGCCTTGGGCCTTCCATTTGGCCACTCGATTGGCAACGTTCTTGATACGTTCCGGGCTGCCAACCGATGTGCCGCCGTATTTCTGTACGATTAGCGCCATCGTTGTTCCACGCTTTTAGTGAAAAGACGGGATTTTAACCCAGTCGATTCAAATAAATAAAAGGATTTCTGCTAACAGGCCTGAAGTGCATCACTCCTCGATCACCGGCACCCGTGGCGCCAGTGCACACAACAATTCGTAGCCGATGGTGCCGGCAGCCTGCGCCACCTCATCCACCGGCAGGCCTTCACCCCAAAGCGTGACGGGTGAGCCGATATTGGCTTGCGGCAAATCGCCCAGATCCACTGCCAGCATATCCATCGACACCCGCCCCAGCAGCCGCGTGCGGGCGCCATCGACCAGTACCGGGGTGCCGGTTGGTGCGTGACGCGGATAACCGTCAGCGTAGCCACATGCCACGGTGCCGATACGCATTGGCCGCTCGGCGACAAAACCTGCACCGTAGCCGACTGCATCACCGGGGTTGAGGCTCTGCACCGAAATCAGCTGGCTCTTCAGTGTCATCGCCGGCAATAAGCCCAGATCAGCCGCACTGCGATCGGCAAACGGCGACGAGCCGTAGAGCATGATGCCGGGACGCACCCAGTCGCCTCGGGCGGCAGCATGGTCGATCAGCGCAGCGGAGTTGGCAAGGCTGCGCTGGGACGGCAAACCGGCTGCGGCCTGGTTGAAACACGCCAGTTGCGCCTC
>JAUPTR010000137.1 GCA_030917985.1 Pseudomonadota bacterium
AACAAATATAACGCCGCAACGGCAATCGGCCTGCGGCAAATCCCACAACAATTCCAAACACCACCAATACACTGGAACGCCATGTCTAATCTCGCCGATTCGTCGAGCCAGGCGGTAGCCGCCGTGCAACTGGAGAAATTCCTCAGCAGCAAGAACGCCGAACGCTGGTGCAAGATCCTCGCTCCCAGCTACCCTGCATCCGGCTACTGGCTTTGCCAGGAGGCGCGGATTTTACAGGAATTCAACCATGCCCACCCGTTTGCCGCGCGTTTTATCGGTGTTGATACCGAACGCCGCATTCTGGTGACCGAAGCCCCCGGTTTCACCCTGTCGCAATGGTTGAATACACCGCAGGGCGCACTTGATCATCCGTTCCAGCGATCCAGCGATTTGCTGCGCCTGTTGATGGCCATCTGCCGCATTGCCGACGCAATTCACAAGAAAAACGTTGTGCACTGCGGCCTGCGCCCGGACGTAATCTGCATCAATATCGACAATCAGCGGCGCATTGACTACGAATCGATCCGCATTATCGACTTTGGTTCCGCCCACTCACACCAGCATCCACTGGAAAAGCCGCTGTTCCTCGACCCGCAGCAGACACGTGCGGATTATCTTTCGCCCTCTTTCAAACAGGCAGTCAACAAGGATTGGGCGGCGTATTGCCAGCTGGTGGGCGAAGAGCACAAAAACAACTGGCAGGAGTTCTCGGAACGGGCGCGCAGCCAATATGATCTGACCCTGATGCCTCATCTGGCCGCCAATCAACTGGACTGGCATACCGACATGTTCAGCATCGGCTACTGGTTCAGCCAGATTTCGCTGCGCCGGATCGACTATTTCACCCCGGCACATCAGGAACAGCTGCCGAAAATCCTGAATCGCATGCAGAAATCGGTGTGGCGCGGTGGCTACCGCAGTTTCGACAATCTGCTGCAAGACCTGCACCGGCTTGAACTCGACCCGCAAGCGCCGGTTGTTGATTGCCTGCCGCAACATTCGTCTGTCAGTTATCTGGCTGCTGTGCCCACCACTCTGGCCAATCCCGAGTTCAGCATTGGCGCCACGGACACGACACAAACCGCCCCTGCCGCGTCAGTGGCCTATTCCCAGTCACTGGAAATCGCCAGGGAATCGGCTCAACGCAAACAGCGGCTGCGTCTGGGCGCGGCAATTGGCGGCGCATTGCTGCTGGGGTTTGCGGCAACCTATCTGTTGATCAACCAGCAGGCTACACCCGATACCGAATTTGCAAACCCCGCGACTGACAGCGGCCGGATTGAAGTGCAACCGCCCCTGCCCGACGCAGCACCGACAGCGCCGGCCAAAAACGCCACCCCGCCAGAATCCGCCCCGCAGCCCGCACAGCCGGAAAAAGCCGCCGAACCTGCCACCCAGAACGGCACAGAAACGCCAGTGGCAAGCGACACCAAGGACACGCCTGCAGCAGCCAGCAGCACTGCCAATGCCGACGACACACTGGCGGCGCTGCGCCGTGCAGCCGAAGCCGGCGACCCCGCAGCCCAGACCCAGCTTGGCCTGGCCTACCGCAATGGCAAGGGGGTGCCGCAGGATCTGGTGGAGGCGGTCAAATGGTATAACCGCGCCGCGGAGAAAAATCATGCCGAAGCGCAGGCTTATCTGGGCTTCATGTACATGACCGGGCGTGGCGTGCGCCGCAACGACGTGGAAGCGGCAAAATGGCATCGCAAGGCTGCCGAGCAAGGCAACCCGCTGGGCCAGTACAATCTTGGCCTGATGTATCTGCATGGCCGTGGCGGCGTTGAAACCAGCAAGGTGCAAGCCTATCTGTGGCTGAAACAGGCGGCAGAACAGAACAATGGCTCGGCGCAGGTGCAGTTGGCTACGCTCAGCCAGCAAATGAGCAAGGCCGAGCAGCAGGAAGCACAAAAACTGGCGGCCTCGGTCAAACCACGCCGTTAAAGATGCACTGATTCATTCGGCACGCGGAATGAAGTGCACGGAGCGCAGAGCCGTTGCAGGGCCGTGCAGGCTGGATGCACGGCCACGCTCTTTGAGGACACAACAGGAATCGTCATGCTTGCCGCACCGATCATCATCAATCGTCAAATGCTCGACGAACTCAGCGAAGAAGCCCGCCAGTTGCCGCGCCTGCGCAAGCACCGCAATTTTCATGGGGCAGACAACGCCCCCTGCCATCGCCTGATCATCGCCATCGAGCCGGGCTCTTACATCCCGCCGCATTGCCATGCGGATCGCAACAAGGACGAGACCATCAGCATCGTCCGTGGTCGTATCGGCATGGTGTTTTTTGATGCGCAAGGCAGCGTGACGCAACGTCTATTGCTGGAAGCGGGCGGTGAAACACAGGGGGTGACCATTCCTGCCGGCATGTTTCACAGCTTGCTGGCATTGGAGCCTGGCGCGGTGTTCCTGGAAGCCAAGGCCGGCCCCTATCTACCGCCGGCAGACAGCGAGCGCCCCGCCTGGGCACCGCTGGAAAACACGGCAGAGGCGCCGGCTTATCTGGCGGCAATGCGCGCCTTGTTCGGCAGCTGAAACCTGCGCAGCAGGATAGACCACAAACCGGCTCAGCCCTGCCAGGGTTCGCGGCAGAATTGCTCGAACGCGTCTGCCGGCAACGCGGCGGAACAGAAAAACCCCTGGAATTCGTGACAGCCGGCATGACGCAGGAAGCCAGCCTGGGCACTGGTCTCCACGCCCTCGGCAATCACCTTCAGTTTCAGTGCCTGCGCCAGATTGATGATGGCATGCACAATCGCTACATCACTTTCGTCGTCAGGGATATCGCGAATGAAAGAACGATCGATTTTCAGCTTGTGTATGGGAAAACGCTTGAGGTAGCCCAGGCTGGAATAACCGGTACCAAAGTCGTCGATCGATAGCGCCACACCAAGTTGGGCCAGCGCCTCCAGACGTTTCAGCGCCTCATCGGCATCACGGATCAGGATCGATTCGGTCAGCTCCAGCTCAAGCCGGGCAGCCGGCAGGCCAGAACGGTGCAGCAAATCGGATACCTGCTGCACAAAGTTGGCCTGTTCAAACTGCAATGCCGAGACATTTACCGCCACATTCATGGACCAGCCCTGCCGATGCCAGATGCTGGCCTGACGGATTGCCTCTGCCATCACCCAGTTGCCGATCGACACGATTGCGCCGCTGTCTTCCGCCACCGGAATGAACTGCGCCGGAGACACATCGCCCAGCTCCGGATCATGCCAGCGCAACAGCGCCTCGGCCCCCACCACCCGGTTGTGGACAAGCTCTACCTGTGGCTGGTAGTGCAAGCGGAAACGCTCATCCTGCAAGGCCAGACGCATCGCATGATCCAGCTTCATGCGCGACAGCAGATCAATATTCATCTGTTTCTGGTAGAAACGGAAACCGGATCGGCCACGTTCCTTGGCGTAATACATGGCACTGTCGGCGTTCTTGATCAGATCGTCGATACTCTTGCCATCTTCCGGATACAGGGCAATACCGATACTGCAACTGAGGCTGAACGCCATGTCATCCAGCAGGAAGGGGCGTGACAGCTCATGCAACACCCGTTGCGCGGCCGTTTCCGCGCCACGGGTGTCGGTCTGGTTCAGCAGCAGAACAAACTCGTCTCCCCCCAGCCGCGCAGCGGTATCCACCTGACGCACGCAGGCGCCCAGCCGTTCTGCCACCTCCACCAGCACCCGGTCACCGAACATGTGGCCAAGCGAGTCGTTAATATGCTTGAAACGATCCAGATCAAGAAACAAGATGGCAAAACAGCTGGCGTTGCGATCTGCCAGGGCCATGGCCTGCTCCACCCTTTCTGCCAGCAGCAAGCGATTTGGCAGGCCTGTCAGCGCATCGGTATACGCCAGTTCTTCAATACGTTTTTTGGCCGAAAACGATTCGGTCAAATCCTTGAAAAAACCGATGTAATACTTCGGGCACCCCTGTTCATCGGCCACCATCACCATGGATACCAGACACGGATAAACGGCTCCATTCTTGCGACGGTTCCAGAGTTCCCCTTCCCAGTAGCCGTCTGCAGCAATTTGCGCCGACAGCGCATCCACCACATCCTCGTCATAACGATTGGAGAGGAATTCGCGCGGCCGGTGGCCGATCAGTTCATCGTGGCTGAAGCCGGTAAGGCGCTCGCAACTGGGGTTGGCCGCAATGATCTGATAATCGGCATCGGTAACGAAGATGGCTTCAAGACTGGCTTCGAATACCTTGGCAGCGAGCGACAGCTGCTGCTCGTCACGCAGCTGCTGCGAGATATCGCGATAGGAATAGACCCGACCCACCGGCCGGCCGCGTGCATATTGCGGCAGCGTTACCCGCTCCAGCACCTGACCATTACGCAGCACCAGCACGTCCCTACCCTCCAGCAAAGGCGAGCGGCTGATCTCCTGCAGGCGCGACGCATAATGCTCGACATCCACAACCGAGCGATCCATCCAGCCATATACGGCGGCATCGTCGCGCTGCGACATCAGTTCGCCGGGCAGCGACCACAACTCGGCAAAACGCTGGTTGCAGACACGAATCGCACCATTCAGATCGGTGACCAGAATGCCGTCAGCAGTGGATTCCAGCGTAGCGCGCAATTCGGCCACCAGCTTTTCCAGCTCGGCTTCCACCCGCCGCTGTTCTGTCTGATCGACCACCGACACCACATAAATGCCCGACTGTGGCCCGAGGCGCACCCGCGATACCCGGCGCGTCACCAGCAGCAGTGCGCCATCACTGCGCTGCATCATGCTTTCAGACAGAATCGAATCCGACAGACCGGCGGCGACATCCTCCCAGAAAAAGTTGTCTTCCGGGGTATACGCCATATCAACAGCAGGCTTGCCCACCAGCGATCCGGCCGGCACGTCCAGCAATCGCTCGGCAGCACTGTTGGCGGCAATCACCCGCAGCTGCACCGAATCCACCAGCCACACGGCCTCCAGCATGCCTTCTATCAAGGGCCGCCAGATATCGGGCGTCATTCGCCGACCTCCTCAACCAGGTCACGCGCACGTTCGAAGAAATAACACAGACGTTTGCGCGGCGAGAGATAGTCGTGCACCGCACGTGGCAGCTGGATCGGTTTCAAGCTGTTCTTGATGCCCAGCTCCGGCGTGCTCTCCAGATCCAGCAACAAGGCATCTTCCTTGGCAATCTGCGGATCGTAGACCACCACCTTGGGTTTCAACGGCCGTGCCGAATTCACCGAGGCCACAATCGCGTAGCGTCCATCACTCAACTGCACCGATGAGCCCGGCGGATAAACGCCCATCATGCGAATGAACAGCGCCAGAATGGCCTTGTCGAAGCGCGTTTTCATCTGCACGAACAACATCGACAATGCTTCGTGCGGCGTCAGCGCCTGCGCCGGGTTGGCCGGATTGCACAGATTATCGTAACGGTTGACCAACGAGACGATACGGCTGGCATTGCTGATTTTTTCGTTACCCAGATGCAGCGGATAACCGCTGCCATCGGCCATTTCATGGTGCTGCGCAATGACCAGTATCGCGGCAGGCGAAAGACCCATTTTCTTGCCCAGCTCAACGCCATGACTGACATGTTGCTGGTATATCTGACGTTCGGACGGCGAAGACTGTTCATCCTGCCAGCGCAAGCGATCAGGCAGATCGAGCTTGCCGATATCGTGCAGCAAGGCGCCAATCCCCAGCTCGCGCATATCGTTGGTCGACAGCCCGGCAATTTTGCCCAGCAGCAGGGAAACCACGGTCACGTTCAGCGCGTGCAACGAGCTTTCGTCGCCAGCCTTTTCCGAAAGCAAGCGGATCGCGGTTTCCTGTTCGCCGGTAATATCCTGCAGAAACCCATCCACCAGCAGGCCTGCCTGCTCTTTGGCCGAGCCTGGCTGGGAATGGGCCGTTTTGTAAACCTGTTTGAACAGGCGTGTCGCCTCGCCAAACTGCCGCTCGCAACGCTGCAATGATGCCCGCTGTTGCGACAACAGCTGGCGCCGCTGCTGAAGCGGGTCCGGTGTTCTGGGTGTTGGGGCGTGCGCTTCTGCCAACGCAGGCGCGGCACTGGCAGCGGCTGCCACCGCCAGCGCTGCGGCCAGCTCCTGCAATACGTGCGGATCGGACTTATCCGGGCAATATCGAATCCGCTTCAAGCCCAGCGAGCGCAGGGTATCAATCTGGTCCTGGCTGCGGATCTTGAAACTGCTCAGCGAAAACGGATGATCCATCCAGCCGGTATCGAGGTGAATAAACAGCCCGATACGCAGCTGAGCAATATCGACATAGGAATCGTGGCGTTCAGCCATGTTGAAAATCAGGAGAGGATTGTTATTGATTCTGTATAGCAGAAGAATCTTGGCGCAGCGCAGCAATTTGAGCAGGGATGCGGCCTGCAGCGATATCAGTGAGCGTAGCTGCAGGGCCGGTTCGCTATTGAAATATTCTGAAAGGCAAATTCAGCGCGTTTGCGGCAAAGCATGACAAATGTGCTGTGCCAGGCTGGCGGCGGCAAGTGGATTAAAGCGGAAAAACAGCTCGGGCTCGATCAGCTCCAGCTCCAGCAGGCGCAGACGCCCCTGCTGATCGCGCAGCAGATCAACCCGCGCATACAGCGGCAACACCGGGCAGGCTGCCACGGCACGTTCGGCAAAGGCGATCTCCTCGGTGTTGGCGATGTGCGGCAAAACGTGGCCGCCATGGTCATCCTGCACACGAAAATCACCGGGGCGCGGTGTCTTGCGCACCGCGTGGCATACTTCGCCGGCAATCACCACCAGCGAAAGTTCGCCCTGCAGCAACACCGAGGGCAGAAATGGCTGAACGATCATTGCCTCTCTGGCACTCGCCTCATCCAGCGCCTGTTGTGCTGCCTGCGGCTGCTGCAGATCAATGCACTGGGTGCCGCGTGCGCCGGCCGACACCACCGGCTTGATGACAACCTCGTCCCAGCCAAAACGCTCTGCCAGCGCCGGCAAATCAATCTGCTGGCCCTTGGCGACAAACACGCTGGGAACAATCGCCACTCCCTGCTCCGCCAGATCGCGCAGGTAGTGCTTGTCGATATTCCAGCGCAGCAGATCGTAGCGATTGAACAGCAAGGTCTGCTGGCCGGCCCTGTCCAGCCAGGCTTCGAATTCTTCGCTGCGCTCGCTGTAATCCCAGGTGCTGCGCAACACGGCACCCCGCACCTGCGACCAATCCTGCTGCGGGTCATCCCAGGGCAAACGACATACCGTCAGCCCCTGTTCACGCAAAGCCTGGGTCAACCATGCTTCTTCCAGTGCAATCTGGCATTGCCAGGGGTCTTGTTGATCCAGCTGCAGCAGGCTGGCCTGGGTCACAATCGCAATATCATTCTTCATCCGGATTTCCTTGCTGCGCAGCCGACTGCTGAGTGAGGCCGTGACGATACAGCCACCATTGCAAACGCAGATCGTCCCAGATTGGCACCACAGCCAGGGCAATCAGCCAGAGGGCCAACGGCAGGGTGGCACTATAGCCGATACGTTTGAACGCCAGCGCCCCGAGCACCCCACCGACGAAAAAGCAGCCTACCAGTTTCAGGTGTAAAAACAGCTTGTCGCGATTGGCCTGCACCGGCTCGCCCTTGTCGTGGCTACGGTTGTAATAAAACATTTTGCCCAGCTCGATGCCGATATCGGTGACCAGGCCGGTAACATGCGTAGTGCGGATTTCCGCGCGTGACACCTTGGTGATGATGGCGTTTTGCAGGCCCATGATGTAACACAGCAGCAGCACCGTGCCCGGCAGAAAAAAATCATCCATCTGCTGCAGATAGGCGCCCGCAAGCCCGAACAGCAACAGCAGCATGGCCTCCAGCAGCAGACTTAGCGCAAACTGGCTGCGCAGCTGGCGACGCTGCGCCCAGTTGATCTGCAGCGCAGTGGTAGCGGCGCCGGCCACAAAGGCGAGGATAGCCACCAGGGCCGCCATTGCCATCCAGACTTCGCCCAGCGCCAGATGATCGGCAGTGGCCGAGAGCAGGCCGGTCATGTGCGAGGTATAGTGGCCCACGGCTAGAAAGCCACCGGCATTCACCGCACCGGCGATAAACGCCAGCGACAGACCAAGATGGCGATTACCGCGAGTCTGGCGTTGATGGCCACTCAGCTCGCGCAGATACTCAAGCGGCATGTCGATTCGCTTTCAAACACCTCTCCCCTGCTTTTCCTGGCGATACACGCCGGGTGTAACACCGGTCCATTTCTTGAACGCCCGATGAAACGCACTGGGCTCGGAGAAACCCAGCTGCAGCGCAATATCGTCAATCGACAGCTCCGGCCGCGAGAGGAAATATACGGCAGTATCGCGGCGCAGATTGTCCTTGATCTGCTGATACGAACTGCCCTCGTCTTTCAGGCGCCGACGCAGCGTTTGCGGTGTCAGATACAACTCTGCCGCCACTTGTTCGAACTCCGGATAGTCGGCACGCTGGCGCAGCATGGCACGGATACGGCCGGTCAGGCTGTCGTCGTTTTTCGGCTTCACCAGCAGATCAGCCGGCGAGGTTTTGAGGAAGGCCTTCAGCGTGTGTTCGTTCTGCACCACCGGCAGATCGAGATAACTGGCCGGGAACGACAGCGTGATCGCCGCCCCGCCAAACTGTGTGCTCCGGGCATAAAACATGCGGCGGTATTCCGCGGCGTGTGGTGGCTCGGCGTAATCGAACACTGCGTCGATGATCGGAATACGCTTGTTGATCAGCCAGCAGGCAAAACCATGCCAGATCACCAGCCAGCATTCGGTCAGAAAATGATCCGGGTCATCCAGTGCCAGGTTTTCGAAGGTGAGCAAAGCGCGGTTGTCATCGCGGCTGATGCTCACGCGGAATGCATCGCTGATCAGCCCGTAAAAACGCATGCCACGGCTCAGCGCACGCTGCAGCGTGCCGGCATGAATCGCGGTGTAACACATCATCGCAAAAGTGCCGATCTTGCTTGGCCCTGCGACGCTGAAGCCGAGAAACTCATCAGACATGCTCAGCCACAGCTGCTGGATGAAGGCGGTGTATTGTTCGGTGGAAACCAGTGCCTGCGGCGCACTCAGCAGCTCACTGGCAATGCCGGCCGCATCCAGCACCGGCACGACATCCAGCCCGCGCGCCCGGGCTCCACGCAGCGCAGCCACAACAAAGTGGATGGGAATGGTGTGCTTGCGGCTGTCACTGACTGACGAGCCTGGCGGATACAGTCCGGTTTTCATGGCAGCCTGCCATCTTATCAGAATGGGGCTGACCGTTCCTGCCAAACAGTTTGAGCATTCCGGTCATTGGCGCGTTGCTGCGCTAAAAATAAGCTGAACCGACAACAATCCGATGGTGGAGACAAAACAATGGAACGCAGACATTTCGAACAGGAACACACTATTTTCCGCGCCAGTTTCCGCGAGTTTCTGCAGCGTGAGGTGGTGCCGCATCAGGATGCCTGGGAAGAAGCCGGCATTGTGCCGCGCGAAATCTGGTGCAAAGCAGGCGAAAGTGGCTTTCTGGTGCCGTTTGCCGATGAAAAATATGGCGGCGCCGGTGCCAGGGATTTCCGCTACGACCAGATCGTCTGCGAAGAACTGGCCTATATCAACGAGCCCGGCTTCATCATGCCCTTGCATTCGTCGCTGTGCGCACCCTACCTCGACACCTTTGGCAACGAAGCGCAGAAAGACCGCTGGATGCCGGATATCGTCGCCGGCAACACGATCATGGCGGTAGCAATGACGGAACCGGGCGCCGGCTCCGATCTGGCCGGGATGCGCACCCATGCTGAAAAGAAGGATGATCACTGGCTGCTGAATGGCTCGAAGATTTACATCTCCAACGGCATTCTCGCCGACCTGATCATCGTCGCCGCCAAAACCAACCCCGATAACAAACACGCGATGACGCTGTTCATGATCGAAGCCGGCATGCCAGGCTTTGAACGTGGCCGTAATCTGAAAAAGCTCGGCATGAAATCGCAGGATACCGCCGAGCTGTTTTTCAACGATGTCAAAGTGCCGCCAGAAAACGTGCTGGGCCAGGTGGATTTCGGCTTTTACTACCTGATGCAGATGCTGGCACAGGAACGCCTGACCAACGCCTGCTGCGCCATCGCCGGCGCAAAAGCGGCTTACGATGTGACCAAGACTTATGTCACCGAGCGCAAGGCGTTTGGCCGCGAAATCGCCAAATTCCAGAACACCCGCTTCAAGATGGCGGAAATGAAAACCGAAATCGACATTGGCCAGGTATTTGTTGATCGCTGCGTGATGGACCACAACCAGCAGCAACTGAAAGACGACATCGCCGCCGAAGCCAAGCTGTGGACCACTGAACTGCTGTGCAAGGTGGTGGATCAATGCGTGCAACTGCACGGCGGCGCGGGTTACATGTGGGAATACCCGATCACCCGTATGTACGCCAACGCCCGCATCCAGCGCATTTTTGCCGGCACCAGCGAAATCATGAAAGAGATCATTGGCCGCGCCAATGGTTTTGCCTGATCCGGCATTTACATGTAATGAGGTGTTCTGCGGTGTCTATCGCCAAATCGGGGCAAACCGACTAGATTTACTCTGGTAAACATGAACACCACAGGAGAACATCATGCGCATCGCCAATAACGTCACCGACCTGATCGGCAACACGCCCCTGGTCAAGCTCAACCGCCTGACCGAGGGCTGCGTAGCCACCGTGGTGGCCAAGCTGGAATTCTTCAACCCGGCACACAGCGTCAAAGACCGTATCGGCGCGGCCATGATCGACGCAGCCGAACAAGCCGGCCTGATCAACAAGGATACGATCATCGTCGAGCCCACTTCGGGCAACACCGGCATTGCGCTGGCAATGGTCTGCGCCGCCAGGGGCTATAAATGCCTGCTGACCATGCCGGAAACCATGTCGAAAGAACGCCGCATGTTGCTGCGCGCCTACGGTGCCGACCTGATGCTGACCCCCGGCCCGGACGGCATGGGGGGCGCGATTCGCAAGGCAGAGGAAATTGCTGCCAGCGACCCGAAAAAATACTTCATGCCGCAGCAGTTCAACAACCCGGCCAATCCGGAAATCCACCGCAAAACCACGGCGGAAGAAATCTGGAACGACACGGATGGCCAGGTGGATTTTCTGGTTGCAGGGGTGGGCACCGGCGGCACCATTACCGGAACGGCAGAAGTGCTGAAGGCCCGCAAACCCGGCTTCAAGGCCATCGCCGTCGAGCCGGATGCCTCGCCGGTGTTGTCTGGCGGTGCCAAAGGCCCGCTCCCGATTCAGGGCATTGGCGCCGGTTTTGTGCCCGGCGTGCTGAATACCGAAAGCTACGACGAAGTCATGCGCGTGAAAAATGACGACGCATTCGATATTGCCCGCCGCATGGCGCGCGAAGAAGGCCTGCTGGTCGGCATTTCGTCCGGTGCGGCCGTGTGGTCGGCACTGCAGGTGGCCAAACGCCCGGAAAACGCCGGCAAGCTGATTGTTGTCATCATTCCCTCATTCGGGGAGCGTTATCTGTCGACAGCGCTGTTCGCCAATCTGGTGGATTGAGCGGTATCGCAAGCAACACGAAAGGCAAACATGTCCGGGCCCCTCGGCACATTGAAAATTCTGGATTTCTCCACCCTGCTGCCGGGCCCGTTCTGCAGCCTGTATCTGGCGGACATGGGCGCCGAGGTATTGCGCATCGAATCACCCACCCGGCAGGATCTGGTGCGGGTGATTCCGCCCTACGCAGATGGTGAATCCACTGCCCACGCCTATCTCAACCGCAACAAACGTTCGCTTGCGCTGGATCTGAAACAACCGGAGGCCATCGACATCGTCAAACGGCTGCTGGCGGAACACGACATCCTGATCGAACAGTTTCGCCCAGGTGTGATGCAGCGTCTGGGGCTGGGTTACGACGACCTCAAGCTCATCAACCCGCAACTGATCTACTGCTCGATTACCGGTTATGGCCAGACCGGCCCGCTGCGCGACCGCGCCGGCCACGACATCAACTATCTCGCCCTCTCCGGCTGTGCCAGCTACACCGGCCGCCGCGACAGCGGCCCGTTGCCATTGGGGCTACAGGTGGCAGACATTGCCGGTGGCTCGCTGCATGCAGCGCTGGGGATTCTGGCGGCGGTGATCCATCGCCAGCAAACCGGGCAAGGCCAGCACATCGATATCAGCATGACCGATTGCGCATTTGCGCTCAACGCCATGGCGGGTGCAGCCGCACTGGCCGGCGGTGTAGAGCCGCAAATGGAAGGCACCATGCTCAATGGCGGCAGTTTTTACGACTATTACCGCACGGCAGATGACCGTTATCTGTCAGTGGGCAGCCTGGAACCACAGTTCATGTTGGCGCTGGCGCAGGCCATCGGTCAGCCGCAACTGGCAGGGCTGGGGCTGGCACAGGATCAGGCCACCCAGCAACAGCTGAAACAGACGCTGGCCAGCGTGTTTGCCAGCCAGCCGCTCAGCCATTGGCAAAGCCTGTTTGCCACGCTTGATGCCTGCGTTGAACCGGTGCTGGGTTTCAGCGAGGCAGTGTCACAGCCGCAGGCCGTCGCCCGGCAATGGGTGGTGCAAGTGCCAACACGCAGCGGCGGCAGCCAGCCACAAATTGCCTGCCCGATCCGCTTTTCGCTTACGCCGGCCAGCTATCAACATACCGGCGGCCCGGTAGGCGAACACAACGCGCAAGTGCTGAGCACTGCCGCCGCTGATTACGGCAAGCATTAAACCAGCCACGATATAACCAAAAGATATAAAAAAAATGAAAACATAGTATTTAAAGGTTATTAAAAACATCACGGATAATGGCTGCGAACTTAACTATCGAGCCCTGTGATGAAAATCCGCGATCTGGACCTGGAAGCCACACCAATCAACCTGCAACACCAGCAGCTGGCAGCCTTTCGGATTTGTGCGATCGTAGCGAGCCGAGTGGAAAAACGAGTACAGATTTGCCCGTTTTCGAGGCGCATAGCGGGCCTATGCAACGAGAAAACGGGGAAATATGGGCCGTTTCTCCCACTGGCGCAGCAGATCAGTCTCAAGTCCGACAGGCTGCTGAGCTTGCCGCCGCTGGAACTTGCCATCACTCACCCGACGCAACACCCGGTACTGCGCATCTTCGGCTGGCTGGCTGCGTTGCTGCTGCTGGGTGCGCTGGCTTATCTGGCGCAGCAGTTGCTGCTGCATTCCGGCAGCCTGAGCAATGCCGGCGGGCTGCTGCTGGAGACACTCAACAGCCCGGTATTCTGGAGCGCCGCCGCTGTCGGCCTGTTTGCGCAAGTGGTGGATGGCGCGCTGGGCATGGCCTACGGCATTACCTCCACCACTTTTCTGCTGGCAGCCGGGCAATCACCGGCGGTGGCCAGCGCCAGTGTGCATATTGCCGAGGTGTTTACCACCGGCCTGTCCGGACTATCGCACCTGAAGCTGAAAAACATCTGCCACAAACTGTTTCTGCGCCTGCTGCTGCCGGGCATCACCGGCGCGCTGCTGGGCGCCTATCTGGTCACCCATATCGACGGCAAGCAGCTCAAGCCGTTTATCTCGGTGTATCTGCTGCTGATGGGGCTGTACATCATCAGCAAGGTGTGGGGCCGGCTGCGTGCGGCTCAGGGCGAGCCGAAACATGTGGGCAAACTGGCACTGCTGGGCGGGTTTGTTGATTCGGTAGGCGGTGGCGGCTGGGGGCCGGTGGTCACCACCACGCTGATCGGCAAGGGCCACGATCCCCGCACCACCATTGGCTCGGTCAATTTTGCCGAATTTTTCCTGGCCTTTGGCAGTGCCATCGCCTTTTCGCTGCTGATTGAAGAAACACCGTGGGTGGTGGTGGCCGGGCTGATCGTGGGTGGCGCGTTTGCCGCGCCATTCGCCGCCCTGCTCACCCGGCGCCTTTCCACCCGCACGCTGCTGGCGCTGGTGGGCAGCCTGATCGTGCTGGTGAGCAGCTTCAACCTCTACAAAGCGCTGCTGTAATCAGGCCATCACCACCGGCCCGCCAACCTCGATGCCTTTCTGATACGCCGGCCGCGCCAGCATACGCTGGTGATACGCCGCCAGATGCGGATAACGGGTGGCGGCGCCGCTGCGTGCCAGCAAGGCCTCGACGGCAAAACTCATCTGGAAATCGGCCATGCTGATCTGATCGCCGGCAAACCAGCTGTGGCTGGCCAGGTGCTGGTCGATAAATTGCAGCGCGGTGTTTACATTCGGGTCGATCAGCTTGGCCAGCACGGTTTTGCACAACTGGCGCGCAATCGGCCGCACAAAAAACGGCATCGGCTGGGTGGGGATGGTGACAAACACCAGCTTCATCACCAGCCAGTTCATCAGCGAGCCCTCCGCGTAGTGCATCCAGAAGCGGCACAAGCGATAGGCCTCGCTGCCCGCCGGCGGCAGCAACTGCGCCACATCACCCTTGCCCAGATGGCCATAGGTTTCCACCAGATATTCGATAATCGCACCGGATTCGGCAATGGTCAGATTGCCATCGGTAATCACCGGCGATTTGCCCAGCGGATGAATCGCCTTCAACTCCGGCGGGGCCAGCCGGGTTTTCCTGTCGCGCTGATAACGCTTGATTTGATACGGCACCTGCAATTCTTCCAGCAGCCACAAAATACGCTGCGAGCGCGAGGTTTCCAGATGGTGCAGGGTCAACATGGGCAAGGCTTTCGGTCAAAATTCGGTGGTCAAAGTGCGGGCTTCAGGCTCTTGCCCGCAACGGAAAATCTGCAGGATTGCGAATCGACTCAACAGACAAATCGACATCCAGATCGGGCCAGTACAGATGGTTTGACTGAGGCCATTCAACGTTCATCAACTGGCCAATCGAGGCATCGCGGAACCACGGAAACTCAACGAATGGCACAAACAACTCTTCGTTCTGCAACAGAATCCAGAAGCCGTCACGCGAAACATGCGTGACCTCAGCCGCCGAAATGATGCTGCCAAGCGCTACGGATGTCATTCTGGTGCTCCTCGATCAAGGTTTTGGCCTGACGCAACAAACGCTCATTCAAACCGATACTCTGCGCCAGGGCAATATCCGGCTCAAGCCAGAACTTGGCTTCGCCATCGGAATGGCTCACATGCACGTGCATCCGCGGCTCTTCGCGGGAGAAGAAAAAGAAGCGGAAACCCGCTTCGCGGAATACGGTAGGCGCCATGCGCCAATGTTAGCATTTCTGGCCGGAAACAAGCAGGTGGCGCGCCTCATGCCGAAACCAGCCTCCTGCCATCAGCCGGCAATTGCCAGCAGCTTGAGCAGCAGCCCGACCAGCGCGCACACGCCAATCACCTGCATCACGCTGCGTTTGAAACGGAACAAGGCAACGGCTGCCGCCACTGCAATCAACGCCGAGATCCAGTCGATCTGCCCGGCCAGCCCTTGCGGCCATAACACGTGATAACCGAAAAACAGCGCCAGGTTGAGGATCACACCCACCACGGCGGCGGTGATGGCGGTGAGCGGTGCGGTGAATTTCAGATCGTTGTGGGTTGATTCCACCAGCGGGCCGCCGGCAAGAATAAATACAAACGATGGCAGAAAGGTGAACCAGGTGACCAGCGAGGCCGCGACCGCGCCGGCAAGAAACAGGCTATCCGGCCCGAACAGTGCCTTGACGTAGCCGCCGACAAAGCCGACAAACGCCACCACCATGATCAGCGGCCCCGGCGTGGTTTCGCCCAGCGCCAGGCCGTCGATCATCTGGGTTGGCGTGAGCCAGCCGAAGTGGCTGACCGCCCCCTGATAGACGTAAGGCAACACCGCATAAGCACCGCCGAAAGTCAGCAGCGCCGCCTTGGTGAAGAACCAGCCCATTTGTGTCAGCGTGTGTTGCCAGCCGTAAGTCAAAGTCAGCAGGCCCATCGGCAATGCCCACAGCGCCACGCCGATCAGCACCACCCGTGCCAGGCGCGGCCAGCGGAAACGAGCGTGCTCCGGCGTTGGCGTGTGGTCGTCGATCAAGGCCGCGCCGTAAGACTTTTCACCGCTGCCATGCCCGCCGCCGAGGCTGAATCTGGCCGGGGCAATGCGGCCACCGATAAAACCGATCAATGCCGCGCCGGCAACAATCAGCGGAAACGGCAGGTTCAGCGCAAAAATCGCCACAAACGAAGCACCGGCAATGCCCCACAGCCAATTGTTCTTTAACGCCCGCGAGCCGATGCGATGCGCCGCCTGCAGCACAATCGCCGTCACCGCGGGTTTGATGCCGTAAAACAGCCCGGCCACCAGCGTGGTGTGGCCAAAGGCGATATACAGCCACGACAGCAGGATCAGGATCAGCAGCGACGGCAGCACAAACAAGCCACCAGCCACAATGCCGCCCCAGCTGCGGTGCATCAGCCAGCCGATATAGGTGGCCAGTTGTTGTGCCTCGGGGCCGGGCAGCACCATGCAGTAATTCAGCGCGTGCAGAAAACGCCGCTCGGAAATCCAGCGCCGGCGCTCCACCAGCTCCTGATGCATGATGGCGATCTGCCCCGCCGGGCCGCCAAAGCTGACGAAGCCGAGTTTCAGCCAGAAGATAAACGCCTGCCAGAAGCTGACCGCCGCCGGTGGTGTGTCGGGGATGGGTGTTGCGGAATCAGTCATCGGCGCCTTCGCTGCGGCAAGCGTAAAAAGGCGCAGCTTATCAAGCACTGCTGGCCGGCAACAAGCGCTTGATCATCGCGTCGATCTGCGCAGCGGCCTGTTTCGGATGCTCCAGCGGAAACAGATGCCCACCCTCCATCTGGCTGCAGACGATATGGTGGTGGCGCTGCATATTGTCGATGTCGAAGCGGTTGACCAGATGCGAGCTGCGGCCGCCAATAAAGCCGGCCGGCAGCTGCAGCTGGCGGCGATA
>JAUPTR010000017.1 GCA_030917985.1 Pseudomonadota bacterium
GAAGGGTCGCGATTGCTATCCAGACACAGGTTACAGATATCGTGCTCGGTAAAGGTATTACAGCGGCTACAGTGCTTGAGCGTCGTCAGCGCATGCTGAATCGACTCGGCCAGCGACGCAGCTCCCTGCTGATCTCGCTGCAGCAGGTGAAATGCCATACGCTGGGCCGACTTCGGCCCAACACCCGGCAATACCCGCAAGGCGTCAACCAGCTGATCCAGCGCAGAAGGCGCACTCATCACGATAACACCAGGCGCAGATCAAACCGGGTAGCCTGCACGACACAGTCTGCCGACACCATCAGAACGGCAACTTGAATCCGGGTGGCAAACCCATGCCATTGGTGAAGCCGGCCATTTTTTCCTGAACGGTGGACTCAACCCGACGATTTGCATCGTTGACCGCGGCTGCCAACAAGTCTTCCAGCATCTCCTTGTCCTCAGTCATCAGGCTCGGATCAATCGACACCCGCTTTACATCGTGATGGCAGGTCATGGTCACTTTCACCATGCCCGCGCCCGCCTGGCCTTCAACCTCGACCGAGCCCAGCGAATCCTGCATCTTTTTCATATTGTCCTGCATCTGCTGGGCCTGCTTCATCAGATTGCCCAAACCGCCCTTCATCATCTTGCTTCTCCTTTAGACATTCACAACGGTTTGATCGAACCATCAACGATGCGCCCATCAAACTGCTCAACTACATTTTTTACAAAATCATCACTGCGAATAGCCGTTTCAGCCTCAGCCTGACGCTCTTCGCGCGCCTGCTGCTGCAATACAGCCGGCGTGGCGGCGGCGGTATCGCCAACCGTCAGTTTCATCACTACGTCTGACCCCAGCACGGTTTCCAGCGCAGTCCGCAATTTATCCTGATAGCCTTTGTCGGCCAAATGCTTTGAGGCACTCGGCAAAATCAACTGCAATTCCCTGCTGCTATATGACTGCAGCGCGCAATTCTGCGCCAGCATCTTGGCCATGCCGCCAATGGTCAGCCTGGAAACCAGCCCCGGCCAGTCGCCATCAAATATCCCCGCCTGCGCTAAGGGTCTGGCGGGAGCAGCCGGCACCACCTCGGCAGCAGCAACCTCAGCTGGCGCGACGGACGGTCCAGGCTTTTCGGCCTCAACAGGCGACATTGGCGTCATACCCGCAACGGGAGCAGCAGCGCGCGGTTTAGCCTGCGTCAAAGCAGGCTGGGTCCGGGCAGGCATTGCCGTTGTTGCGGCAATCCGGGCGGCGCCAGCGTCCGCTACGGGTGCAAATGCCAGCATACGCAACAAGGCCATGCTAAACCCGGCATATTCATCTGGTGCCAGCGCAAGATCGCGCCGGCCATGCAACGCAATCTGATAATACAGCTGCACCTCTTCGGCCGAAAAACGTGCGGCCAGCTCAGTCAAGGCAGGCGCATCCACCATAGCGGTAATGGCGGCAGGCGTGATTTGCGCCAAGGCGATGCGATGCAACAACGAAGCCAGATCCTGCAAAGCGGCTTCGAAGCCGATGCTGCGCTCCGCCATTCGGTCAACCTCTGCCAGCAGAGCGTTACCGTCGCTGTTTGCCAGAGCCTCAAGAATACGCAACAAAAAGGTCTGGTCGATCGCACCCAGCATCGCACGAACGCCAGCCTCATCAACCTTGCCACTACCATAGGCAATTGCCTGATCCAGCAAGCTTAGCGAATCGCGCATACTGCCGGCAGCGGCATGCCCAAGCAATGACAAAGCGGCCGATTCGTAAGGCAAACTTTCCTGATCCAGCACATATTGCAGATGCCCGGCCACTACCGCAGGTGGAATTTGCCGCAGATTGAATTGCAGACAGCGAGATAACACCGTTACTGGTACTTTTTGTGGATCAGTTGTGGCGAGAATGAATTTCACATGCGCGGGCGGCTCTTCCAGCGTTTTCAGCATGGCGTTGAATGCCGATTTCGACAGCATGTGCACTTCGTCGATGATGTAGACCTTGAATCGCCCGGCGGTAGGTGCGTATTGGGCGTTATCGATCACCTCGCGCATATTGTCGATACCGGTGTTCGATGCGGCATCCAGCTCCAGCAGATCGACAAAGCGCCCGGCGTCGATCTGCCTGCAGGCAGAACACTCACCACAGGGCGTGGCGGTAATGCCGGTTTCACAGTTCAGCGCCTTGGCCACAATCCGCGCGAGCGTGGTTTTACCTACGCCGCGCGTTCCGGTAAATAGGTAGGCATGATGCAGGCGCTGTTTTTCCAGAGCGTTGGAAAGGGCCTGGACCACGTGCTCCTGCCCCACCAGCGAAGCGAAGTTTTTCGGCCGCCATTTGCGGGCCAGTACTTGATAGGTCATAGCACGGCATTCTAGCAGCCTGTCGGGCTGGAGACTAATCTGCCGCAGCAGCGGACAAAACGCCCCGCGTCTGTCCCAGCCTTCTACTGAAATGGTCAGCGCAGCCCCCAAAAATCAACAAAGCCGCTCACATGTCCAACCGGGAACAGGAGATGACTCAAACCCAATGCAGGCCAAACAGCAAGGGCAGTACACCCTGCGCATGCAACGGGGCTAAACTTGCCTTCGGGGTAGAGATGTTATATTCTTCGCCGCTTCCCGGAGAGATGGATGAGTGGTTTAAGTCGCACGCCTGGAAAGCGTGTTCAGGATAATATCCTGACGGGGGTTCGAATCCCCCTCTCTCCGCCAAGTCTTACGATGACTTTTGGCGTCAACCGCAGTCTGGTTCGCCGAGACAAATCGGCTTCAATGGCGGGCCTCCCCGCATTGCAAGGTAGTGAACCTGGTCAGGTCCGGAAGGAAGCAGCCACAGCTATTTATTGCAAGTGCCGGGGGTCAGGCTCGCCACCTCCACTTTTCTCCTTGAATTTTTCAAAAAACCCGAAAAAAGACTTGAATTTGTCTTGGTAATGTCATTAATTTAAGTATCACCCGCGAATGACATAGGGTTATCCCTCAATATGGAATATGCATAATTTTAGTTGAGCGGAATACAACTTTACATTATCATATAATTATAAACAGACATTCCGCGGCGCCCGACAGATCGGGGTGCACGGAACTTCGGAAATAGCCGTAAGTCTGTAATAACAATACGGTCTGAACTTGGCTTGAAGGGAATTTGCTCCTTGCTGCATTTTCTTGAACAACAGATCACAGATTGAGGCTACCAACCATGAAACTTTTTGAAAAAATCCTGAATCCCCGCGATATCCGTCGCAAACTTGGTTTGAACCAGCAAGAATTCTGGACTCAGATCGGTGTGACCCAGAGTGGTGGCTCGCGTTATGAAAGCGGCCGCAACATGCCGAAGCCGGTGCGTGAATTGTTGCGCCTGGTGCACGTTGAGCAACTGGATCTGACCCGCGTCCGCAAGGAAGACTTCGATATCATCGAATATCTGCGCGACACTCACCCGGATCTGTACAAGAGCCTTCGCAAAGCGGTTAAATCGCGTAGCGAATCGCAGCCGGATGGTGAAACCGGGCAGTAATCTTGCCCTATCGTCCTTTTCGGCAAGGACGGCGCAGTTAAGCAACAATCAGGTGTTACAGAAATTCAGGCGCTCAGTTTGACGAATAGTCCGAGCGCCTTGATTTTTTCTGCAAGAGATACCATCCAAGCCTCGGGCACAGCACTCAGCCGATCGGCTGCCGGCTGCAACGATGGCCGTGCCAGACCATACAGCAACACCCCTTGTAATTTCACGCCCTCAGCCAGGACTTGCCGCAGACATTGCAGATAGGCATCAACTGCCGCGTCACTCGGCAATTGGCCGTCCATGGCAAACATGCAGGTTTGCACCCAGGTCGGACAGCGTTGAGCGGCGATGGTCAAATGGCGCAATACGGCATCCATCGTCAGATGGACCTGGTTCACCAGCGACACATCGGCAGCACTGCCGCGGTCCAGCTTGAACCACACCTCACCATTGATGGCCGCCAGCTGGCACAGTGCTTGCTGCACCTGGGGCCGAGCCATCAGGCTGCCGTTGGTAATCAACACCACCTTGATCTGACCCAGCAGGCTAAACTGACGCAGCTGCCGCTCCACCACATCAATGGCTTCAGCAAAACACGCGGCACTGGTAGGCTCGCCGTTGCCGGAAAAGGCCACGTCGTTCAGCCGACGCGCCTCTGGTGGCACATGCCGTGACATGAAGTCACCGTGCAGCACTTGCTGCAGCATGTGCTGCAGCTCCGATTCCAGTTGCGACAGATTGATGTCGGGCGCGCCACCGCGTGTCAGATTTGGCACCTGGCAGTAGACACAGGCCCAGTTGCAGGCGTTGTTGGGGTTGAGATTAATGCCGATGGAGACACCACCGGCACGCCGCGACACGACCGGATAAACGTAGGTCAGGCCAAAATTGTCGCGATCGTGATTGGCAGTGGTAAGGACTGAGCCAGTCAATTGGCAGACTGCTATTGTGCGCGGATCAGTAATACCGGCATCGGCGCGATACGCACTACACCCTCGGCAACGCTGCCGAGAATCAGGTGATCCAGGCCGGTCCAGCCATGGGTGCCCATGGCAATCAAATCAGCCTGCCAGCGCTGGGCTTCGTCGATAATCAATTGTGGAATTCGCCCACCCCAGGTTTCCAGCAGGCAGATTTCTGCCTCTACGCCATCGGCCTGCATCTGCGCCTGCGCCTTTTCCAGCGTTTGTTTGCCGGCAGCGCGCAATGATGTCTGCAGATCGCTGGTGTCGAGAAACTCGGCACCGCCCCAGCTGAACTGCGCCAGATCAATCACGCTAACCAGGCGAATAGCGGCTTTCTGATCCTGTACAAAACGCGTGGCTTCCTTGAGTGCACGATGCGAGGTTTCGCTGTCATCGATGGGAACCAGAATACGCTGATACATGACACCTTCTCCAAACTGTTTGCCCGTACTGGCAACGAGTCTAGCAAAATCGGGGCCAAGCCGGTTGAAAATTGCGGAGGACGCTAATACACTCGCCATCAAACTGCGGAAACGAATATACATGGCGCGCATCAAAATCGACCTGCCGCCGCACGTGGATTTTCACACCGAAATTCCACTGCGCATTGGCGACATCAACTACGGCGGCCATCTGGGCAACGATGCCGTTTTATCGCTGGTTCACGAATCCCGGGTGCAATTATTTGCCTCGCTCGGCTTCAGTGAATTGAATGTCGATGGCCTGGGCATCATCCTCACCGATGCGGCGCTGGTATACAAGGCAGAAGCCTTTTATGGCGACCGACTCCGCGTAGAGCTTGCAGTCAGCGAGTTCAACCGGTACGGTTGCGATATTTATTACCGTCTGAGCAACACCGAAACCGGCAAAGAGGTTGCGCGGGCCAAGACTGGTCTGGTGTTCTTTGACTACGCCGCACGCAAGCTGCATGCCGTGCCGGCGCTCTTCCGCGACAAATTCAACAGCAGCGACAAGGACAAACCCGAATGAAACAATACAAACAAAACAGCCCGGAGGCGATGGCGCGGATTCTGGCGATGCTGATGGTCGCCGACGGCAGCATGGACGACCGCGAGCTGGAATTGCTCGACAAGCTGAACATCTACGGCATTCTCGAAATCGACCGCAAGAAGTTTATCGACGTGCTGCATGCCTATTGCAACGACTTGTCGGACTCGGCCGATGCCGATGGCACCGTGCATCTGGTGGATCGCGCCCGCATCGACGAACTGCTGGATTGTGTCGACGAACCCAAAAAACGCCTGCTGCTGTGTGCCATGGCACTGGACATGTCGAAAGCCGATGCCGAGTTCAGCGAACTGGAAATGGCGATTTTCACCCATATGCTCGACCGCTGGCACCTGACGCTGGAAGACATCCAGACCGCTTTTGCCGACGAATAATTTTCTGGAACACTCATGACCCGTTTTACCGGCAGCGACAATTACGTCGCCACCCAAGACCTGATGATGGCAGTCAATGCCGCCATCACCCTGCAACGCCCGCTGTTGATCAAGGGCGAACCCGGCACCGGCAAAACCATGCTGGCCGAAGAAGTCGCCGCCTCGCTGGGGCTGCCGTTGATCCAGTGGCATATCAAATCCACCACCAAGGCGCAGCAGGGCCTGTATGAATACGACGCGGTATCGCGCCTGCGAGACTCGCAACTGGGTGACGAACGGGTCAAGGACATCAGTAACTACATCGTCAAGGGCAAGCTGTGGGAAGCCTTTGAAGGCGAGGGTCAGGCCGTACTGCTGATCGATGAAATCGACAAGGCCGATATCGAATTTCCCAACGATCTGTTGCGCGAACTCGACCGCATGGAATTCTATGTCTACGAGACACAGCAAACCGTGCGCGCCAAAAACCGGCCGATCATCATCATCACCTCCAACAACGAGAAAGAGCTGCCGGACGCCTTCCTGCGCCGCTGCTTCTTCCACTACATTCGCTTCCCGGACAAAGAGACGATGACGCAGATCGTCGACGTGCATTATCCGAAACTGAAGCAGGATTTGTTGCGTGAAGCGCTGGAGCTGTTTTTCGCCATCCGCGAGTTGCCCGGCATCAAGAAAAAGCCGTCGACATCGGAACTGCTCGACTGGCTGAAGCTGCTGATGGCAGAAGATATCCCGGCCGATGCCCTGAAGAGCCAGCGTGCCGAAGACCTGATCCCGCCACTGCACGGCGCATTACTGAAAAACGAGCAGGACGTGAGCCTGTTTGAACGCCTGATCAGCATGGTCAAGGCGCGCCGCGCCCAAGGTTGAGCGGGGTATCTTGTAAGCGAAAAAGCCGCAATCAACTGCGGCTTTTTTATTTGCAGATCGGCCATCAAGATGACGCCC
This sequence comes from Pseudomonadota bacterium, assembly GCA_030917985.1. GTDB lineage: Bacteria > Pseudomonadota > Gammaproteobacteria > Burkholderiales > SCOH01 > CALMFQ01. Next base: position 6,791 of record JAUPTR010000017.1, read on the forward strand.
CATTCCAGCAAGCGTAAACGCTGCTTTCCCCCAGTCGTCAACGCCGACACCCGCGTGCTGATCCTTGGCAGCCTGCCAGGAGAGGCATCACTGGCGGCGGGGCAGTATTACGCCCACCCACGCAATCAATTCTGGCCGCTGCTGGGCAGCCTGCTGCAGCTTGATCTGCCAGCCCTGCCCTACGCGCAGCGGCTGGACTGCCTGCTGCAACACGGCATAGGTTTGTGGGACGTGATTGCCGAAGCACGCCGCCGCGGCAGCCTGGATACCGCCATCCGCGACTCGCAGCACAACGATCTGCCGCATCTGCTTGCATCCTTGCCACAATTGGCGCTGGTGGCATTCAACGGCCAAACCGCCGGCAGACATTCAAAATCAGTAGCAGCATATGGCGTGGCAACATTGATCCTGCCCTCATCCAGCCCGGCGTTGACCCTGCCGCTTGTTGCCAAACAGGCTGCGTGGCAGGCGCTGGCATCACACATCTACCCCGCCTGGGCTGCAGACCAAGTCTGACGCGGCCTGCAGGCCGGCCTGCAAGGCAATACCAGAGTGGCTTGCAGCGATGCGAGTTATTTTGCCCAGCCCATCACCCTCCCGGCAAGAGCAGTGGGCGCCCGGAATGATCAAGGCGCGCCAACTGCAATGCGTGATGTGCGCAGGCACATCAGCAAGGCCAGGCAATCCTGAGCCTCATCAAGCCTGGCATGCGCCAAAAGTGACCAATGGTCACCTGTGACAAATTTCACTTCCAGCAACAAATTTAATTGGGGTATAGTCAAGAGCAATTACTCGAACCCTGGGAGGGGTAGCAATGGGAGATCAATCCTTGCTGGATCGTGCCAGCGCCGCTGCAGCGGAACACGCCAACGTCACCGTGTCCATTAACCCCGCCACACTGGAAAAACTCGGGCATGTCGACAATACCGACCTGACCCGACTGCCGGCAATGTTTGCAGCAGCACGCTCGGCACAAGCACTGTGGGCACAGCAATCCTTTGCCGAGCGCGCCAGCCACATCAAGAAGATGCGCGACTATATTGTTGCCAATGCCGAAGAGCTGGCCAGCATTGTCGCCCGCGACAATGGCAAATCCCGTGTGGATGCATTGGCAACCGAAGTTCTGCCCTGTGCACTGGCGTGTAATTGGTACATGAAAAATGCAGCAAAAGTGCTGAAGCCAAAATCGCTTGGCGTTTCCAGCATCCTGTTTTTCAACAAACGCTCGCAGGTTATGCACGTGCCAATGGGCGTTGTTGGCATCATCAGCCCCTGGAACTATCCATTGTCGATCCCGTTTGGTGAACTGGTGATGGGATTGATGGCAGGCAATGCCATCATGCTCAAGGTTGCAGCACAAACACCCTTGGTCGGCAAAGCCATCGAAGCCATTGTTGCAGCCGGCGAACTGCCGGTTGGCTTGTTTCATCATGTGGTTGGCAGTGGTGGCGCAGTTTCAACGGCGTTTTTCAAACACCGTATCGACAAACTGTTTTTCACCGGCTCGGTGGCCACCGGCAAACAGCTGATGGCGCAGGCAGCAGAAAACCTCACGCCATTGTCACTGGAACTGGGTGGTAACGACCCGATGATCGTGCTCGCGGATGCCGATCTGGAACGGGCAGCCAACGGCGCGGCATGGGCCGGTTACCAGAACGCAGGTCAATCCTGTGGCGGCGTGGCACGTATTTATGTTGATCGTCGTGTGCACGATCAGTTTGTCACGCTGCTGGCCGAAAAAACCCGCAAAATGCGCCATGGCGTTGATACCGATTTTGAGCTGGAGATGGGCGCCATGACTACCCACAACCAGCTCAAGGTGGTTGAGCGCCATGTGCAGGATGCGCTCGACAAGGGCGCCAGGATTGCTGCCCAGTCCAGCGCCAAAGGTCCTACACCCGGCTATTTCTTCCCCGCGACGCTACTCACCAACGTCCACGATGACATGCTGACCATGAAGGAAGAAACCTTTGGCCCGGTGATGGCAGTGGTGCCGTTTGATAGCGAAGAAGAGGCGATCCGCAAAGCCAACAACTCGGATCTGGGTCTGACTTCGTCGGTGTGGACGCGCAACCAGGCTAAAGGCAAGGCGATTGCGGCACGACTGGAAACCGGCGTGACCGCGATCAACGACCACCTGTATACCCACGGCTTGTCGGAAACCCCCTGGGGTGGCTGGAAGTTGTCCGGCATCGGCCGCACGCACGGCGCTCATGGTCTGGCGGAAATGACCCACACCAAAGTCATCAACTGGGACATCCTGCCCGCCAAACGCAATCTGTGGTGGTTTCCTTTCAGCAAACACACCCACCAGGCCTTGCTGGCAGCGCTGCGTTTTGCCTTCCCCAGATCCTTGGGCGAATATGTCGGCAGCTCACTCAAATTAACGCCCTACCTGCTGAAAAAAATGTTCACCAGCTGGAAATAGGCCGCACTTGAGCCAGCAAAAAGGAGCGACACGGCTCCTTTTTTATTGCGCCACAGTCAAGGACGCGCTGATGGATTGGCTGCGCGGGCGAATTGCGGCGCACCACCGGCAGGCAATTCGCTGCGCAAGATTTGCTTGCCAAGCTCGGTCACACTCGCGCGGCGCCCGAAAGCACTCCATTCACGCCAACCACAATGGGTCGGCGCTGGCCAGATCAAACCCCTGGATATCAGCGGCTTCCTGCAGCGTCTGCAGATAACGGTTCAACGCCTGGCTCTGCGCCTGATGCTGCAAAAACTGGGCGATCTGATCCTTGACCATGGCATAGGGCACGGTGCGCCCCGGCTCACGGCTATCCACCCGGATGATGTGCAAACCAAAATCTGTCGCAACCAGCCCGTCGGCCATCTGCCCCGCCTCCAGGCTGAATATCGCAGCGTCAAACTCAGGTACGGTTTCACCACGGCGCAATGTGCCAAGGCTGCCACCATCCCCAGCCGACGGGCAGGCAGAATGCTGCTGCGCCAGTTCGGCAAAGCGTTGTGGCGCTTGCTTCAACGCATTCAGCACCTGCTGCGCCAGCGCCTCCACCTCGCCTTCCTGCCTGGCATCGCGTGGATCAAAAAGGATATGGCTGGCAGCAACCATGTCACCACTGCTGAATTTTTCAGGATTTGACTGATAAAACGCTTCACACGCCTGCCCGGCAACCTCGCCCACCGGACATTGAGCCGCAATCACCGCATGAATCCGCTTGTCCTCATCTTCGCCCGCCACACCCAGTAGGGCCGCTTGCTGCAGTAACAGCTCACGCAGGATCAACTCGTGCGCAGCAGCGGCAAAAGGGCTGCGTGCATCATGGTGGCGCGGCATCTCCGCTTCGATTTTTGCGGGACTGATTTCCAAGCCATTCACAGTAATGCTCATCACTTGCTCCGGTTATTGGCCATAAGACAAAAGGAAACGCCGATTGATTCGGGCTGCCCACGAAAGCAACACCGGCTTTCAAGGCACAGCCGCCATACGCTGGTCATACTGCAAAGACCCGCCTGCCTTGATGGGTATTACCTTGGGA